>NZ_VRVC01000019.1:0-48959 GCF_008040005.1 Methylobacterium sp. WL19 | reverse complement strand
CCCCGGTCTCCGCCACGGCCGCCGCCGTAATCGCCGCCGCGGCTGATCTGGCCGCCGCCCTCGTCGTCGGCGCCCATCTCTCCGCCGCCGCCGCTGCGACCGTCGAGGAGCGTGAGTTCACCGCGGAAGCGCTGGAGAACCACCTCGGTGGTGTATTTCTCCACGCCGGACTGGTCCGCCCATTTCCGGGTCTGGAGCTGGCCCTCGATGTAGACCTTCGAGCCCTTGCGCAGGTACTGCTCGGCCACGCGGGCGAGGTTCTCGTTGTAGATCACCACCGCATGCCACTCGGTCTTTTCCTTGCGCTCGCCCGACGCCTTGTCCTTCCAGGATTCGGACGTGGCGATGCGCAGGTTGACCACGGGATCGCCGGAGGCGAGGCGCCGGGTCTCGGGGTCGCGCCCGAGATTGCCCACCAAAATCACCTTGTTGACGCTGCCGGCCATGCCGCTCTCCTCTCGATCGATCTCACTGACGGAAAGGGCCTCACACGCCGTCCGTCCCGTTCGCCCTTCATGAACTTCGGACAGGCGGCCCGCAATCGGGAGGGCGAATTTGTCCCCACCGATCACAGGTCGATGTTCTATCTTTGTTCGTTTTGGCGCGCAAGGATCGCGCGCTTGGCCGTCACGCGATCCGCACCAGCATCTTGCCGAAATTCCGCCCCTTCAGCAGCCCGATGAAGGCCTCCGGCGCCGCCTCCAACCCGTCGACGATGTCTTCCCGATGCTTGATCCGCCCGTCCCGCAGCCATGTTCCGACCTCGCTCAGGAACTCCTCTTCCTGGTCGGCGAAATCCCACACGATGAAGCCGCGCAGGGTCAGGCGCTTGGTCAGGATGGCGCGCATGACGACGGGGCTGCGGTCCGGTCCCGGCGGCAGCTCGGTGAGATTGTAGCCCGAGACGAGGCCGCAGACGGGGATGCGGGCGAAGTCGTTGAGGAGCGGCAGCACGGCGTCGAACACCGCACCGCCGACATTCTCGAAATACACGTCGATCCCGCCGGGACAGGCGGCAGCGAGCGCGCCGGGGAGGTCGTCGGTGCGGTGATCGACGGCCGCGTCGAAGCCGAGTACGTCGGTGAGGTAGGCGCATTTCTCAGGGCCGCCCGCGATGCCGACGGCGCGCGCGCCCTTCAGCTTGGCGATCTGGCCGACGAGGGAGCCCACCGGCCCGGCGGCGGCGGCGACCACCACGGTCTCCCCCGCCTTCGGCTGGCCGATGGTGAGGAGGCCGGTATAGGCGGTCATGCCCGGCATTCCGAGGACGCCAAGCGCCGTGCTGACCGGCGCGGCCTCGGGATCGAGCTTGCGCAGGCCACGGCCATTTGAGACGGCAAAGTCCTGCCAGCCCCCGAAGCCGGTGACCACGTCGCCCTCATGGAAATCCGGATGCCGCGAGGCTGCGACCTCCGACACGGTGGCCCCGACCATGGGCGCGCCGATGGCGACGGGTTCGGCATAGGATTTCGCCGCGCTCATCCGCCCGCGCATGTAGGGATCGAGGGAGAGGAGGCGATTGCGCAGCAGCACTTCCCCCTCCCCCGGCGTCGGGGTGCGGTTCTCCTCGAGCCGGAAATGCGCGGCCGTCGGCTCTCCGTGCGGGCGGGAGGCGAGGACGATGCTGCGGTTCATAGCGACCATGATCTGACGCTCCGGTTGGGGTGAAGGATCTTCTGGACGGGCGTTCCAGTCTCAGGGGACTTCTCGACAAGGCCGATCGGGCGCCGGTGTTCCAGCAATGAGGCCGAGGCACCGCCTGCGCCGAGCGGCGTTGATGCGCAAGTATTCCTGCTCCGTCCCGATAGGACCGTCTCGATGACCCGCATGCTCCCCCTCGCCGCCATCGCCGCGATGTCCGGCTTCGCAGCGCCGGCTTCGGCCGACGACCCCCTCGCCGCCCATCGCTGGAAGTCGCGGGTGCTCGTCATCGTGGCCCCGGAAGGCGGAGATCCGCGCATCGAGGCGCAAAGGCGCGAGGCGCGGGCGAGACGGGCGGATTACGCCGAGCGCGACCTCGTTCTTGTGGAAGCGATCGGGACCGGTGCCGAGGCGGACCGCATCCGTCGTCGGTTCGGAATCGGCGCGGGGGATTTCCGCGTCGTGCTGGTGGGCAAGGACGGCGAGGCGAAGCTCACCGAAGCCGCACCAATTCCGGCGGCCCGCCTGTTCTCGACGATCGATGCCATGCCGATGCGGAGGGATGAGAAGGGCCGGCGATGAACGCGGCGGCCGTAACGAAAAAGGGGCCGCCAAAGCGACCCCTTCCCAGATAAATCCTCCCGAGCGGAACCGCTCAGTAGCAGCGCTCGATCAGGACGCGGCGGGGTCCGTAGGGGGTCCAGCGGGTGCGCGGGACGGTGTAGCAACCGCCACCGTAGCCGCCATAGGCCGCAGGAGCGTAGCCGTAGCCATAGGCCGGGTATCCGCCATAGCCACCGTAGCCGCCATAGAGTCCGCCGGCGGCGAGGCCGAGGCCGACACCGAGGCCGAGACCGCCGAGGCCGTAACCGTAGCCACGACCGTAACCGCCGCGCCAGCCGTAGCCGCGATGTCCACCCCAGCCGCCGCCATAGCCGCGGAAGCCCGCACCACGGAAACCGCCTCCATAGCCGCGGAAACCGCCGCCGTGTCCACCCCAGCCACCATGGCCGCCATGCCAACCACCGTGGCCACCACCCCAGCCGCCGCGGGCTTCCGCCGTCGCCGGGATCATCGCCAGAGCGCCGACCATCGCGGTCGCTGCCAGAACAATGCGTTTCATCGTCTTGTCTCCAAAGACAGGTTCTTGTCCCCAGTGGTTATAGAACACCCATGGTCCATGAACGGTTCATGGCACATTTTGTCCTGCACGCATCCGGCCGATCACAGGTCGGTGAGAGCGGCGGTCGGCACGCCTTGAAAACGCCTTCCGTTTCGGGCGAGGACACCGCGCGCCACCTCGTCCTCACGGGAGGGCGGAAGATGGCTCCGCCTCGGGATTCAACGATGATGTCACTGCGACGCGCATTTGCCGGAGCCATGCTGTTCGCGTTCGCTGCGGGTCTCGCTCCCCAGCCCGCGCGGGCCGCGCCCGCCGTCGCGTCGCCGTGCAAGGCGGTTCAGTCCGAGGGCGAGACCTTCACGGTCTGCACGGTGGATCTGCGCCGCGAGCGGGTGCGGGTGTTCTGGCTCGGCGCCGACGGTCTGCCCTATTCGTCGCTGTCGACGCTGGGGGAAAAGATCGGGCCCAAGCTCAGCTTCGCCATGAATGGCGGCATGTACGACAAGGGCCAGGCGCCGGTGGGCCTCTATGTGGAGGAGGGCCGCGAGATGAAGGGCGTCTCCACCGCCAACGGGCCGGGCAATTTCCACCTCAAGCCCAATGGCATCTTCTACGTGAAAGGCGAGCGCGCCGGCGTCGCCGACACGGCCCGCTACCTGCGCCAGAAGATCAAGCCGGATTTCGCCACCCAATCGGGGCCGATGCTGGTGATCGACGGCAAGATCCACCCGAAGATCTCCACCGACGGGCCGAGCCAGAAGATCCGCAACGGCGTCGGCGTCCGCGACGACGGCCGCACCGCCATCTTCGCCATTTCCGAGCGCCCCGTGACCTTCGGTTCCTTCGCCCGCCTGTTCAAGGACACGCTCGGCTGCGCCAACGCCCTGTTCCTCGACGGCAGCGTCTCCAGCCTCTACGCGCCGGGCATCAACCGGTCGGACATCAGCCGGCCGTTGGGGCCGCTGGTGGGGGCGGTGGCGAAGTAGGGCGGGCGGATCAGGCCAGCCGTGCCCGCTTGCCGAAGGCGACCCTGAGCCGCGCCTTTGCGAGTTCGGCGATCTCAGTCATCGATTCGATCCGCACCATCGGCATCTCCGCCCCGATGAGGCTCGTCGGCTCGAAGCTGAAGAGCAGGTGGCGCACGCCGATCTCCAAAGCCGTCACCCCGTCGGATTGGGTGAGGTCCTCGCCGAAGATCTCGATGAGCGGCCCGTCCGGGTCGCCCTTCTCGATCTGGACGATGAAATAGCCGGCGGGTTCCTCCTCGTCGTCCGCGCCGGAGATCAGGCTGATGCCGTTCTCCTCGTCGTAGCGGACGCGCTGCACCGTGATCGTCGTGATGTCGTCGTCCATTGTCTTTGCCTGAAATCGGGTCAGCGTTGCCCGAACTGGGTGTCGCGGAACAGGGTCTTGAACTGGCGCGGCTGGCAGCGCCAGTACTGCTTGGGCGCGCTGACCTGCGCGCCGAGTTCGGCCGCCGCATGCCACGGCCAGCGCGGATCGTACAGCATGGCGCGGGCGAGCGAGACCGCGTCGGCCTTGCCCTCGGCCAGGATCGATTCCGCATGGGCCGCCTCGGTGATGAGGCCGACCGCGATGGTGGTGAGCCCGGTCTCGGCCTTCACCCGCTCGGCGAAGGGAACCTGATAGCCGGGCGAGAGCGGGATCTCCTGGCGGGTGGAGAGGCCCCCGGTGGAGACGTGGATCGCCGCCGATCCGCGCCGCTTGAGCGCATGGGCCAGTTCCACCGTCTCGTCGAGCGTCCAGCCGCCCTCGACCCAGTCGGTGGCCGAGACCCGCATCCAGACCGGCTTGCCCGCCGGCACGACTTCGCGCACCGCCTCGAAACATTCCAGCGGAAAGCGCATCCGGTTCGCGAGGCTGCCGCCGTAATCGTCCGTACGCTGGTTGGAGAGCGGCGAGAGGAACTGGTGCAGCAGGTAGCCATGGGCGCCGTGGAGTTCGAACCCGTCGATCCCGATGTGCAACGCGCGCTTGGCCGTCTCCACGAACCCGTCACGGATGCGCTTCAACCCCTCCGAATCGAGGGCATGGGGCGGCACCTCGCCCTCGCCATGGGCGATGGCTGACGGCGCCTCGGTGCGCCAGCCGTCCGGCATCTCCGGCTCGATCTGCGAGCCGCCATCCCAGGGGGCGCGGCTCGAGGCCTTGCGGCCGGCATGATTGATCTGGATCGCGATGGGGATCGGCGCCCGGAGCCGCACCGCATCGAGCACCCGGCCCAGCGCCAGCTCGGTCTCGTCCGAGTAGAGGCCGAGATCGGTGGGCGAGATCCGTGCCTCCGGCGAGATCGCGGTGGCCTCCAGGGTCAGCAGGCCCGCGCCCGACATGGCGAGCTGCCCCAGATGCATCAGGTGCCAATCGCCCGCCTGTCCCGCATGGGCCGAATACTGGCACATGGGGGCGACGATGATGCGGTTGGGCAGCGTCAGGCCATCGAGGGACAGAGGCTCGAACAGGCGTGCGGTCATGTGCGGGTTCCGGTCTTTTGTGGGAGCGGGCCGTCGGTATGGACGGCGTACGGTAATCGAACGCGCCATGGCAAGGATTGTTGGCTTTCGGCACCCGTGGCCGGTTTACGCTAGGCCACGCTCATCCAAAAAGTTGATGATCCAGGCGAGATCCTTGCCTGTTGCATCGAGCGCTTTCCGCGCGAAGGTTCGAGAGTTTGCCCTTACAGCTGGTGTCGAATGCTCGACCGGCTGGTTCATGAGGTCCAGGCAGCCCCGCCGAAGCATGACCCAAGACCAAGAACGACCTTTTTTGAGATTTCTCAGCGCAATGTCGAACTCGTCGTCGCTGTCTGTTTCATTGTTCGATGCAGTCGCTTTTCCCTGTTTCTCGATCGCTTTATGTGCGGCTTTAGAAACCGGTAGTGGGGGGCGGCCATCACGCACGGGATGATGAAGTTCCATGTCATCTCTGGCGAGTGGTTCCCCTGTGATCGTACATCTGTCCGAGGCCGCGCGGAGGGTTGCTCTGGCTGTTCCGCCTAGAACGAGCTTATCCGTGTCTATTTGTTGTTTTGCGACCCATTGTTTGACTGCGTTCAACAGCAAGCAAAAAGCTCGAAACTCATCGGGAAGATGCTGAGCTATTTGACCGGGAGGAACATGGGAGCGCAGGAAGTCTCTTATTGGACCTGGTTCGGATGCAAATTCCTTCGCGCGCTGGTGCATAAGAATCTCAAATTCATTAATAGTAGAAACGAATGCGGCGCGTTCAAGCTTAACATTCAGTTGAGCGGGGTTTTCTTTCGCCAGATATCGATAGTAATCCAAGTACTCCTCTAAAATATCAATTTTTTCGGTCTTGGACAAGAGTGGTCGAAGGGGGTGAAAATTGATTTTCATCGGATTAACCAAAAAGATGCGTTAATGAATGTATCGATTTATTGACTAGAGTAGAAATCGAGATCGGCTAATCAGGAGGCGGGCTTCGGGAGCTACCTGTCTCGCTTCGGCGAATCGCCTCACCCCCCGATCCCCCTCCCCTTCAAGCTCTCGCCGATCTCGTCCAGCACGGCGGCGTCGTCGATGGTGGGTGGGGTGGTCCAGGCTTCGCCGTCGGCGATCTTCTTCATGGTGCCGCGCAGGATCTTGCCCGAGCGGGTTTTGGGCAGCCGTGCCACGGTGAGCGCGAGCTTGAACGCCGCCACGGGGCCGATGCGCTCGCGGATGGAGGCGACGAGTTCGCGCTCGATCTCGGCGGTGTCGCGGGAGACGCCGGATTTCAGCACCACGAAGCCGCAGGGCTGTTCGCCCTTCAGCGCGTCGCGGATGCCGATGACGGCGCATTCGGCGACATCGGGATGGGCGGCCAGAACCGCCTCCATGCCCCCGGTGGAGAGCCGGTGCCCGGCGACGTTGATGATGTCGTCGGTGCGCCCCAGCACCGTGACGTAGCCGTCCGCGTCGACGATCCCGGCATCCGACGTGTCGTACCAGCCGGGATAGGTGGTGAGGTAGCTCTGGCGGAAGCGCTCGTCCGAACCCCACAGGGTCGGCAGGCAGCCGGGCGGTAGCGGGAGCCGCAGGGCGATGGTGCCCATCGTATCGGGCGGCAGCGGCTTGCCGGCCTCGTCGAGCACCGCGAGGTCGTAGCCCGGCATCGGTACACAGGCGCTGCCGTGCTTCACCGGCAGCATGCCGATCCCCACCGGATTGCCGGCGATGGCCCAGCCGGTCTCGGTCTGCCACCAATGGTCGATCACCGGCCGGTCCAGCGCCCGCTCGGCCCAGGCCACGGAATCCGGGTCGGCCCGCTCGCCGGCGAGGAAGAGGGAGCGGAAGCCGGAGAGGTCGTAGGAGGCGACGAGTTCGGCGCGCGGGTCGTCCTTCTTGATCGCGCGCAGGGCCGTGGGCGCCGTGAACAGGCAGGCGACGCCGTATTCCGCGGCCACCCGCCAGAGCGCCCCGGCATCGGGCGTCCCCACCGGCTTGCCTTCGTAGAGGACGGTGGTGCAGCCGTGCAGCAGCGGCGCGTAGACGATGTAGGAATGGCCCACCACCCAGCCGATGTCGGAGGCGCAGAAATACACCTCGCCGGGCTTCACGTCGTAGAGGTTGGGCATCGACCACGAGAGCGCGACGCAGTAGCCGCCGGTATCGCGCACCACGCCCTTGGGCTTCCCCGTCGTGCCTGATGTATAGAGGATGTAGAGCGGGTCGGTGGCCGCGACGGGGACGCAATCGGCGCTGATCCCGGCGGCCTTTGCCCGGGCCACGGTCTCGGCCCAGTCGCGGTCCCGCCCCTCCACCAGGCCCGCCTCGGCCTGCGGGCGCTGGAGGATGAGGCAGGCGTCCGGCTTGTGCGGCGAGGCCGCGATGGCCGCGTCGAGGAGCGGCTTGTACGGCACGATCCGGCTCGGCTCGATGCCGCAGGAGGCGGCGAGCACCACCTTCGGGGCGGCGTCCGTGATGCGTATGGCGAGTTCGTTGGCGGCGAACCCGCCGAACACCACGGAGTGGACCGCGCCGAGGCGCGCGCAGGCGAGCATCCCGAACAGGGCTTCGGGGATCATCGGCATGTAGATGACGACCCGGTCGCCCTTCTCCACGCCGAGCAGCGAGAGGATGCCGGCGAGCGTCGCCACTTCGTCGCGCAAGGCCGCGTAGCTGATCGTCCGCTTCGTGCCCGTAACGGGCGAATCGTACAGGATCGCCGCCTGCTCGCCCCGCCCCATCGCCACGTGGCGGTCGACGGCATTGTGGCAGGCGTTCAGCGTCGCGTCGGGGAACCAGCGCCCATAAGCGCCCGCCTCCGGGTCGAAGGCGCGGGAGGGGGCGGTCTCCCAGTCGAGGGCAGCGGCGGCGTTCAGCCAGAACCCTTCGGGATCGGCGAGGGACGCCGCGTGGATCGGGCGGAAGGCGTCCGTCCCTTCGGTCGAATCGGGAGGTGTCGCAGCAGCCTGCATGGCGGTTCGTCCCCGGGCGGCCGGTCTGAGGATGCCGGCATCTGCGGGGGAATGTAGCCCAACCTGCCCATGACGATACAAGGGATGGCGATACAAGGGATGGCGGTACAAACGAAAACCGCCGCGCTGGGCAGCGCGGCGGCGAAGGTCAATCAAGGAAGGGGAATGATGGGGAGCTGGCTAATGCACCGAGTCCGTTTCGGCACGCAGCCGATTGATCTCGTCCTTCAGGTGAAGTTTGCGTCGCTTCAATTCCGCGATCCGTAGATCGTTCTCGGAAGGGCTTTGAATCGCGGAGTGGATTTCCCGCTCGAGGGCTTCGTGCTTGAGGGCGAGCTGGCTCAGATGCGTCTGCAGCGACATGAGTCGTTTCTCCTGTCTCGTTCCGACTCAGGCAGATTGGCACAGTATGAGCCGGCTGTCGAAACCGAAATCGGCCCTGGGGGCAACATTGGTTAATCACGATCGCCGGAGCCCTCCCCGGTGGAAGACGCGTCTTCCAGAGCCAATTGCGGGCATCGTCTTGCCGCAAGAGCGCCTGTGCCGCATGGTTTCGGGACGGTACGTGTCGAGGCTGCAGGTGCGATGGCGGGCGAGTTCGAGGATAACGGGACGGCGGAATTCGTCGAGGAACTGGCGCGGCTCCGCCAGGAGCACCGCGACCTCGACGGGGCCATCGACGCACTGGAACTGAGCGTCGCCGGCGACCAGCTGCAGATCCAGCGCCTCAAGCGGCGCAAGCTCGGCCTGCGGGACCGGATTTCCTATCTGGAAGACCAGATCACGCCCGACATCATCGCCTAGCTTCGGTTTGCCTTGATCACAGGATTGGCCCGGGCACCGTCTTGCGGGCGGTCGTCCGCCCGCGTATGCGGCACGGTCCGGGTGCAGGATCGCGTCCCGGGATCGCGCCGCCACGAAGACATGGCCTGAACCCGGCCAAGCAGACCAGGCGACCGCGATCGTCTCGGGAAGGAAGTGACGACGATGGCGGGAGCGCCCCCGGTCGCGATCATCATGGGAAGCCAGTCGGACTGGGCGACCATGCAGCACGCCGCCGACACCCTCGACGCCCTCGGCGTGCCGCACGAGGCGTTCATCGTCTCCGCCCATCGCACGCCGGATCGCCTCGTCGCCTTCGCCAAGGGTGCGAAGCAGGCCGGCTACAAGGTCGTCATCGCGGGCGCTGGCGGGGCCGCGCATTTGCCCGGCATGACCGCATCCATGACCCCGCTGCCGGTCTTCGGCGTTCCGGTGGAATCGAAAGCCCTGTCCGGCCAGGACAGCCTGCTTTCCATCGTGCAGATGCCGGCCGGCATTCCCGTGGGCACCCTCGCCATCGGCCGGGCCGGGGCCGTCAACGCGGCCCTCCTCGCCGCCGCCGTCCTGGCGCTGACCGACGCCGCCCTCGCCGAGCGCCTCGATGCGTGGCGGGCCGCGCAGACCGCATCCGTGGCCGAGAGGCCGGAGACACAGATTCCGTGACCGACATGTCCCTCGCGCCCGGTTCCACCCTCGGCATCGTCGGCGGCGGCCAGCTCGGCCGCATGATCGCTCTGGCCGCGGCCAATTACGGCCTCAAGGTCCATGTCTACGCCCCCGATGCGGCGAGCCCGGCCTTCGATGTCGCGGCCGAGACGACCTGCGCCGCCTATGACGATGCCGAGGCGCTCGCCCGCTTCGCGGCGAGCGTCGATGCCGTGACCTACGAGTTCGAGAACATCCCGC
This sequence comes from Methylobacterium sp. WL19, assembly GCF_008040005.1. NCBI lineage: Bacteria > Pseudomonadati > Pseudomonadota > Alphaproteobacteria > Hyphomicrobiales > Methylobacteriaceae > Methylobacterium > Methylobacterium sp. WL19. The sequence continues at coordinate 39,030 of NZ_VRVC01000019.1, read as the reverse complement.
GCGAGACCGCCGACCTGCTGGCGCGCCACGCGCCTCTTCGTCCCAGCGCCGACGCATTGTCCACCACGCAGGACAGGCTCTCAGAAAAGAGCTTCATCAACGGCCTCGGCATCGCCACCGCGCCGTTCCGGCAGGTGGACACGCCGGACGACCTCGCCCGTGCGCTGGAGGCGATCGGCCTGCCAGCCGTGCTGAAGACCCGCCGCTTCGGCTATGACGGCAAGGGCCAGCGCATCATTCGCACCGCCGAAGAGGGCGACCGGAACGCGATCTTCGCCGAGTTCGGTGGCGCGCCGCTGATCCTCGAAGGGTTCGTGCCGTTCGAGCGCGAGGTTTCGGTGGTGGCAGCGCGGTCCCCCGACGGGAGCTTCGCGGCCTTCGACCTGTGCGAGAACGAGCACCGCGATCATATCCTGGCCCTCACCCGCGTGCCCGCCCCGAACCTGTCGGAGGAGACCGCCCGGATTGCGGTGGAGATCGCCCGCCGGATCGCCGAGGCGCTGGATTATGTCGGGATCCTCGCCGTCGAGATGTTCTTGGTGCGCGACGAGGCCGGCGAGCGTCTGATCGTCAACGAGATCGCGCCGCGGGTGCACAATTCCGGTCACTGGACCATCGAGGGCGCCGTGACCTCGCAATTCGCCCAGCATGTCCGCGCCGTCTGCGGCTGGCCCCTCGGCGATGCTTCGCGCGTCGCCGGCGCCTCCGTGGAGATGCGGAACCTGATCGGCGACGACATCGACGCGTGGCAGGCGCTCCTCGCCGAATCCGGCGCGCATCTTCACCTCTACGGCAAGGGCGACGCCCGGCCGGGCCGCAAGATGGGCCATGTCACGCGGGTGATCCCGGCTTCGTGAGGACGGCTCAACCCTGCCGGAGGGCGCGGACGTCCTTCGCCGACATGCCGAACCGCCGCTTGAAAGCCTTGCTGAAGCCGGGTGCATCGGTGAAGCCGCAGGCATGCATCAGGACGTTGATGGGCGTGCGGTCGTTGGAGGCCGATGTCAGCCAGCGATGGATGCGGTCCAGCCGGGCATCGCGGATCTCGGCGGCGATCCCTTCGCCGTCGGCGAAGGCACGATAGAGTTTCGAGCGGGAAACGTTGAGCGCCGCGGCCATCGCTCGAGGCCCATACGACGCGTCATGCGAATGCCGTTCGATGTGCACGCGCGCGAGAGACTGGAGCACCTCGGACGAAGCCCGATCCCCATCGTCCCGATCTCCGACGAGCGAGCGCACGATGTGAAGCGCGCCCTCGACCGCGAGCCCGGCTTCGGCCTCCGACATCCCCGTGGCAGATCGCGCGACGTCGTGCATGTATGTCGTCAGCAACTCGGTGGAGGGACTCGCGCGGATGCGACGGCCGGTCAGGGCGTCGGCGTTCCCGACCCGTGCCTCGAAATTCACGCGAGGGACGCTGAAACGGAGCTCCCGATACGGCGACAGACCTCCCACGGCAAAGGGGCGGTCGAGCCTGATGAAGCCGATATCCCCGACGCCGACCACATGACCGCAACTGCCCTGTTCCAGGTAGCCATGCCCCGACAGGAAGAAGCTGACGACGACCTCGTCGCGGCCGGCCCGCCGGATATGGCGCAGATCGCCCTCGACGCTCACCGGGCTGCTCTCCGTGAGAAGCAACGTCGTGTGCGCTGAAAGGGCGGCCAACCGGTTGGCGGAAAATGCTTCGTGGGGGTTCGGCCGGTCCACGATGCCGAGATTCTTCAACGCGGTGTTTCGCCAGAATTCGAAGGCTCGAACAGGCTCGACGTGCTTCGTCGTTTCGACAACCGTGAGCACCTTCGCGGGGGGAAACACGCACTACTCCTGGTCTCGTTCGAGGGGAACTCATGGCCGGCGCCCGCCGCACGCGTGGAGGGGCGCATCACGTCGTGCCGACGTCACGAGCGTAATCGTCAGCCGACCCAACAACATTCGATGGCGCTGTTGGTTCACTGATGAAGTCTTGTGGTAGACTGCGTAAGTATGGAGCGGCCTGTCGCGCCGCTGCATCCGCAGCCATGATTTTGGGACGGAGAGACAATTTCTGAACGTTGACCCAATCCGCTCGATGCGGGTATTTCCATTAGCGCAGCCCGCACGTTGCGCCATCTATGACGATTAAAAGTAATAAGTATTTCTTCCAATGTCTCCTAAATGCTGTGATCATATCGAATGGCATATTTCTTATAATAGAACGGTATTTTGCATTCTATAACAAGAATTATTCCTGTAGAACGTTATGCAATTGCGGGCTGTGCTAATAACGTGACTATTTTTATCGAGAATGATAACTCTGGTTGTAATGTATAACAGTTTTCTATTATTGATCTACTATCGAAGTCACCAAGCGAGTCTTGCGCCGTATAGTTCGTTTCACCTCTCGCGAGATGGTGGGGAATGCTGCAAGACATCGGTCGTTCAGTCGCCGAGTTGCCTTCCGCGATCGTCATCGTTGAGATGTCGATCCACGTGACATGGACAAATACTGATCGAGCATCGTCGTCGCGCCATCAGTGAGACTGGCGACGAAACAAAGTTCAACTTGAAATAGCAGCATGAACAGGAGAAGTTCCATGGCTTGGATCAAGCTCACGAAGGGGTCTGGTCAAGAAATTTACGTCAATACGTCTCTTCTGATTGATGTAACCGCGTCCGGTTCCGGCTCACGGATCAGATATGCCGGACATTCCGGGGCCGCAGGTACTGTGAAACCGATATCCAGCAACGTCAATCAACCGCCTGAAGAAGTCATGGATCTGATCCGTCAGATCGAGACATCGAGACAATCAGGTCATTACTAGACCACTCTCGACCTTTGGCCACCTTATTCGTTGGTCGAAGGTGATTCGTATGCCGGCGACGTCAGGGGCACTAGTGCATACATACTAGTATCGATGTTGGAGACGCTTGGCGTTATCTTTGGTGAATCTTTAGATTCTTAAGTGAATACAATTTATTTCACGGACATTTAACGGAACATCTCGTATTGTCGCGTTGTGGCCGCTGAAGGCTGGGTTTCAGGGCTCATATCAGATGAGTTCGCCAATAAACTATGTTATTCGAGGGACCTCGCCGTGGAACGGACAATCGTCGCATTCGCCAAACCAATAGCTCTTGGACTCATTTGTTTCGTATCGATACTCTACATATCGAAGAATGTTGGAGCAGCCTTCGTCATCAGCCTCGTCCCGTTGCTGTTGGGCTGGCTCGGGATCATGGAAACGTTTGCCTACGCGATTGCGGCGATGGTGTTCTTGGCGGCGGTGGCATGGGCCGCGACGCCGGTATCGGTCAAAAGTATTCTGGCCGAGCATTCGGAGCGTGCGCTCACCGATATCCAGCAGGAAATAAAGACGCGATAGGGCGAGCCGGTTGTATCGGGCCGGCGTGCTGATCCGGGGGGGCAAGGGCAAGGGCCGCAAGGATTCGCTGGCCTTGCCCGGCCCCGTTCCGTGGACTCGTCCTCCATCGCCAATCCGCTCAATGGATGCATTGCGCCGGGCGGATCCCGCTGGGTTCCCTCACCCCTGGGTGTTCGAGCCAGAGGCGTCGCCTCGTCGGCCGGGCTCGCGAATCTTCGATCCGGACGCCGGGCGTCTGTCCGAGACGGCCGGTCGAGCCATGGCGGGATAACCTCCAGGGTCATCGTGTAGGGCGTCGAAACTGCGTCTTGTCGGACACAGTCTGTCCTCGCCGTGACCTGCCGGACGGCCTTCGCGACCCCGCGCGGAAGCGAGCCTTACCTTCGCCACATCGCGCCGCTTCAGCGGGTGAGCCGGCGGGTTTTAAGCGCGTGTTCACCGCGATGCGAGACTGTGCCGGCACTCGTCGTCTTGTCCGGCATCCGAAGCGCTTCGAGGCGCCATGGTGGATGGGATGATCGATTGCAGCGGACGGGAGCGTGCCTCGGGGGGCATGGCGATCCCGAGGGGAGAGGGGCAATGACGTTTGTAGTGCCGCGTGCGAAGGCGGGTCTGGTCGGGGCCGTAGCGATCGCGGCGGCTTTGGCCGGGTGTGAGACCTATGGCGGTGGCGGGGCTTCGGCGACGCGCCAGTTCGCCGTGGTCGAGAGCGATGCCACGGGTGCCACCAGCGTCAACATCGCCTCGCTCACCGAGGTGATCCAGCGTAATCCCAACGATGCCGGCGCCTACGTCACCCGCGGCGCGGCCTATGCCCGCTCGGGCCAGTTCAACGACGCCATCGGCGATTTCACGAAGGCCGTCCAGATCGATCCGAATTCGGCCTCCGCCTACTACAACCGGGCGCTGGCCTACCGCCAGACCGGCCGCAACGATGGGGCGCTCGCCGACTTCTCGAAGGCCATCTCGGCCGATTCGAACTACGGTCCCGCCTATATCGGTCGCGCCAACGTGCTGCGTGCCCAGGGCGATCTCGACGGTGCGATGTCGGATCTCAACCAGGCGATCCGCCTGACGCCGGAATCGGCCGAGGCCTACCATGCGCGCGGCCTCGTGCGTCAGCGCCAGGGCCAGAACACCCAGGCCATCGGCGATTTCGATGCCGCCATCGACCGCAATCCCTTCGTCGCGGCGCCCTACGCCGCGCGGGGCCAGAGCCTCATCGCCACGAACCAGTTCGACAAGGCGATCGAGGATTACAACGCGGCCCTCAACGTCAACAACAAGGACGCCAGCTCCTGGGCCTATCGCGGCCTCGCCTACGAGAAGACGAACCGCAAGAAGGAGGCGATGGAGAGCTATCAGCGCGCCGCCCAGCTCGAACCGGGCAACCCCGTGGCCAAGCAGGGGCTGGGACGCGTCTCCGGCGGTGTCGGATCGCTGTTCAACTGACGCTTGCACCATGCTCCGAGGTGTCCCACACGGCATCGCCGCCTTGGCGATGCTGGCGCTGTCGTCGGGCGGTGGCGCCATCGCCCAGACGGATACGGGCCGTCAGGCCTCGTCCGATGTCGCCACGATCGAGCGCTGCGTCGCATCCGCAAAGGACGACGGCGCGCGCCTATCCTGCATCGGGCGCGTGTCCCAGCCCTGCATCGATGCGCCGGACGGGTCGGGCTCGTCCACCATGGGCATGAACGGGTGCTACGCCCGCGAGATCGCGGCCTGGGATACGCGCCTCAACCGGACCTACAAGGATGTGGGCGCCTCGATGAGCGAGAGCGCCGACCTCTCCCTGCGCGACACCCAGCGCGCCTGGATCGCGTTCCGCGACAAGGCCTGTGACTGGCCGTCCCTTGTCTATCCCGGCGGCTCCATCATCGGCCCGCTCAGCGGCGAATTCCTGCAGACCCAGACCGGACGGCGCGCCCTCGACCTCGACCGGATCAAGGCGGCGCTCACCGAGCGATAGGCGCCGGGTGCTGGCTCGAGGGTGACGGATGGGGCCGATGTGACGGGTCTGTAGCCGACCCGTCACAAGCGTTCGCAGCAGGCCCGAACATCTGGTTCTGATCATGGGTGGTTCGTCCGTGCGTCGGCCTTCTCGAAAGCCGATGCACCTGCGTGCCGGATGCCATAAGCTGAGAGCGTGGCTGACCGTCGGCTCCGGACGCCTGTCGGTCGCTACCCAGCCGTCCGAGCGGGCGTAGCCGGCTACCACAGAGGCGCAGCCATGGCCCGGGACGTCGACGAGGGAGACGACTGGCGCTCGGTGGGCACGCGTTCGCAGGATGCCGCCGCCCTCGAGACGGCACGGCAGCGGGCGCAGGAGCCCGACCGGGGCCGCGATGCGAGCCGTCCCTCCGACATTCCGAAAGCGGGATGGAAGGACATCTTCCGGCGCGTCCTCTGGGCATTGCCGCAGGATCGCGTGCTGACCACCGCCGGCGGCGTCGCCTTCTTCGCCCTGCTCGCCGTGTTTCCCGGCCTCGTTGCCGTGGTCTCGATCTACGGAGTGTTCTCCGATCCCAACGTGATCAGCCAGCATGTCGGCCTCCTGACCTACATCCTCCCCGCCGCCGCACTGGATCTGCTCTCCGAACAGCTCGTGCGGATCGCCGAACGCAGCACGGGGTCGCTCGGTCTCACCTCGACGATCAGCCTGCTCATCGCCCTGTGGAGCGCGAATTCCGGAGCCAGCGCCCTCTTCGATGCCCTCAACGTCATTTACCGGGAGCGAGAGGACCGGACCCTGGTCCGGTTCTACGCCACCACCTTCCTGTTCACCCTCGGCGGCGCCGCGTTTCTCCTCCTGACGATCAGCACGGTCGTCGTCCTTCCCGCCATCATGGAAAGCTTTGGGTTCGGGGGATTGGCCGACACGATCCTGTCCGTGGCGCGGTGGCCGGTCATCCTCGTCGTGGTGAGCTTCAGCCTGTCGCTGATCTATCGCTACGGCCCGAGCCGGCGCCGGGCGAAATGGCGCTGGGTGACCTGGGGCAGTACGCTGGCGGCGTTTCTCTGGGTCTGCACCTCCGGGGTGTTCTCCTGGTACGTCGCCAGCTTCGACAGCTACAACCGCATCTACGGATCGCTCGGCGCCGGCATCGGCTTGATGTCGTGGATGTGGCTGTCGATTGTGGTGGTCCTGCTCGGCGCCGAGATCAATTCCGAGATGGAACGCCAGACCGCCCGCGACAGCACGGAGGGACGTCCGAAACCCCTCGGCGGCCGGGACGCCTTCGCCGCCGACAACGTCGGACCGGGCCGGGAATAGATCACGTGCGACCCAACTCGGCTGTTCGGATCGTGACTCCGATGTCGGATCTCTACCGCTCGATCGCCCGCTCAGCCCGGAACCAGGATCCGCCGGTACTGGATGAAACCCGGCCGGTCGGCGAGCTTGTCGTAGAGCGCGCGTGCCGGCGCGTTGTCCTCCATCGTCAGCCAGTAGACGCGGTCGGCCCCGGCGTGACGGGCTTCCGCCGTCACCGCCTCGATCAGGGCGCGGGCGACGCCCCTGCCCCGCGACGACGGCGCCGTAAACAGGTCCTGCAGGTAGCAGTAGGGTCCGCGCGTCCAGGCCGAGGCGTGGAAGATGTAATGGACGAGCCCCACCAAGACGCCATCCTCCTCGGCCACCAGGGCGTGGAGCGGCACCAGCGGGTCGTGCAGGCGAGACCATGTCAGGTCGCGCATCTCCGGTCCGATCGCGGCCCGGTAGAAGTCGAGATAGCCCGACCACAAGCCCTCCCAGGCCTCGCGCTCGTCGGGCCGTACCGGGCGGATCGTCGGATCCGACACGGCGCTCAGGCCTCGAAACGCTCGGGCCGGCGATGTTCACCGACGATGCGGCGGACCGTACCGGTGGCGGACCGGTAGATGACCGTCTCGGTCACGATCATGCCGGACTTGAACCGCACGCCCTGCAGGAGCGCACCGTCGGTGACGCCGGTGGCGGCCACGATCACGTCGCCCCGCGCCATGTCGGCGAGCTCGTACTTCCGGTTCGGATCGCTGATGCCCATGCGGGCCGCGCGCTCGCGCTTGTCGTGGCTGTCGAGGATCAGCCGGCCCTGCATGTGGCCGCCGATGCAGCGCAGGACGCCGGCCGCGATGACCCCTTCGGGCGCCGCGCCGATGCCGAGATAGATGTCGGCACCGGTCTCGTCGGGGCTCGTCGTGTGGATGATGCCGGCGATGTCGCCGTCCGAGATCAGGCGGATTCCTGCGCCGGTCTCGCGCACGGCCGCCACGAGGGCCATGTGGCGCGGCCGGTCGAGGATGATCGCGGTGATCTCGGATGGGGCGCAGCCCTTGTGCCGGGCGAGCGCAGCGATGTTGTCGGCCGGGCTGGCGTCGAGATCGACGAGGCCCTGGGGGTAGCCTGGGCCGATGGCGATCTTCTGCATGTAGACGTCGGGCGCCGCCAGCAGCGACCCGTGCTCGGCGAGCGCCATCACGGCGATGGCGCCGGGCATGTCCTTGGCACAGAGGGTCGTCCCCTCCAGGGGGTCGACGGCGATGTCGACCTTCGGGCCGGCGCCGGTGCCGAGCTGCTCGCCGATATAGAGCATCGGCGCTTCGTCGCGCTCGCCCTCGCCGATGACGACGGTGCCGTTGATGGGCAGGAGGTTGAGCTCGCGCCGCATGGCGTCGACGGCGGCCTGGTCGGCCTCCTTCTCCCGCCCCTGCCCGCGCAGGCGGGCGGCGGCGATGGCGGCGCGCTCGGTCACCCGCGCCAGTTCGAGGCTCATGGTGCGGGATACCGGACGTCCCACCCCCCCAACGATATCGTCCGCCATCTTGGTCCCGTCCCTCACCTGGTGTCTGGGCCGCGATGGGCGGCCTTCTTATTCGCGTTCGATCCGGATCAATTGCGGCGCCTCGGCGAGGAGGCCATCGGCCGCGATGGCGTCGAGCGCCGCGCGGATGGTCCCTTCGGTGGCGGCGTAGGTGATCAGCACCAGGGGCACCGGCTGGCCGGAGCGGCCATGCGGGTCCTTGCTGGCGGCGCTCTCCGAGCGGCGCTGCAGGATGCTCTCGATGGAGATGTCGCGCTCGGCCATCCGCGTGGCGACGCCGGCCGCGACGCCGGGCCGGTCATGGACCGTGAGGCGAATGTAGTAGCCGCCCTCGTGCCGCTGCATCGCCACCCGCTCCGACGGGGCGAGGCTCGCGGTGGGGCGTCCGAAGGTCGGGCGCGCGACGCCGGCCGCGATGTCGGCGATGTCGGCCACCACCGCCGAGGCGGTCGCCTCGCCGCCGGCTCCTGGGCCGATCAGGGTGAGTTCACCCACCGCATCCGCATCGATGGTGACCGCGTTGGTGACGCCCATCACCTGGGCGATGGCGGAGGATTTCGGCACCATCGTCGGGTGGACGCGCTGCTCGATTCCGCCCTCGGCCACCTGGGCGACGCCGAGCAGCTTGATCCGGTAGCCGAGTTCCTCGGCCATGGTGAGATCGAGGGGTTGGATCGCCGAGATGCCTTCCACCGAGACACCCTCGGCATCGATCTCCACACCGAAGGCGAGGCTGACCAGGATGGCGAGCTTGTGGGCGGTGTCGAACCCCTCGACGTCGAAGGTCGGGTCGGCCTCGGCATAGCCCAAGGCCTGCGCGTCCTTGAGGCAGGCCTCGAAGGTCAGGCCCTCCCGCTCCATCCGGGTGAGGATGTAGTTGCAGGTGCCGTTCATGATTCCGTAGACGCGCGACACGGCATTGCCGGTGAGCCCCTCGCGCAGGGCCTTGATGACGGGGATGCCGCCGGCCACGGACGCCTCGTAGGCCAGGGTCACGCCCTTGGCCTCGGCGGCCTTCGCCAGGGCCGCGCCGTGATGGGCGAGGAGGGCCTTGTTGGCGGTGACCACGTGCTTGCCGGCAGCGATGGCGGCTTCCACCGTGGCCTTGGCCGGCCCTTCCGAGCCGCCGATGAGCTCCACCACGCAATCGACCTCGCCCGAGGAGGCCAGGGCGACGGGATCGTCGAACCAGGTCACGCCGGTGAGATCGAGGCCGCGGTCGCGAGTCTTGTCGCGAGAGGAGACGGCGGTGACGCGCACCTCGCGGCCCGTGGCGGCGGCGATGGCTCCTGCGCGGCGAGCGACCATCCGAACGACGGAAGCACCGACGGTGCCGAGACCGGCGACGCCGAGGCGGAGGCTCTGTGACATGGACGCGATCCGTATCTGACTTCGCTCGGCCGAGAGCGGGTTACCCGTCGTCCAAGCCTGTGCGCGACGCCGCTCCTTCGAACGGCCGGCTCTTCTGCAACGAATCCCTGTGTGGTGCAAGAAAACCCGTGGTTCCTCGCGACGCGGCGTCGAGGGGGAAAATCGGAGACCGACGGAGCCGTCCTCCTCAGGGTGCGGAACGCCGATCGTCAACCGCTGCCTCGAAGCGCCAGGCCGTGGCGATGAGGCCGTAGAGGACGGCTGCGTTGAGGCAATGCCAGAGGAAATGGGTGCCGATCGGCAGGCTTGGGCAGATGGCGGCGTCCAGGGTCCGGAAGGTCAGGGAGAGGGCGAACAGCGCGGCGATGGCGAGGAGCGAGAGGCCGGCGCGGCTCCGTGCCGGGCCGAGGAAGCATGTCTGGGGCATCAGCAAGCCGGCGGCGACGCCGACGAGGGCCAGGATGGCGGGCGCGTAGGCGATGGAACCGTTGCTCAAGCGGTCGACCGATTGGCCCGTGAGCGCGTCGAGGGCCGGTTCCAGCCCGGCCGCGAAGCCGGCAAAGCCGAGTGTCGTCAGGATCGCCGGAACGAGGGAAAGGCCGAGGAGACGCCGAAGGGCCAGGAAGAAATAGGCGTAGATGAAGAGGGCGATGGGGATGACGTCGGCGAGCATCGCCCAGCGGACGGCGAGGGTGTGGAACAGGAACGACCCGATGCCGACGAGGGCGACGAGCCCGGCCAGCGCCGTCGCCGCCCGGTCGCGTTTCGGGCCGGAGCCGGCGAGGCGGAAGGCCAGGAACGCGGCGACGAGGAAGGCGCCGTTGGAGGCGGCGTTCAGCGGCTCGGCCCAGAAGCTCGCATCCCCGCGCTCGCAATAGGCCCGGATCGGTGCGAACCAGCCGTCGGACATCCTGACTTCCTCCCCCGCGCATGCCTTGCCAGCCCGACGCGAAGGCCCGATGACGGGCGGCCCTCTCCGACCGGATCTCAGAGCCCATGCGGATCGCCACCTGGAACGTCAATTCGATCAAGCAGCGGGTCGGCCATCTCGTCGGCTTCCTCGACGAGGCCAAGCCCGACGTGGTCTGCCTGCAGGAGTTGAAATGCCAGGACGAGGGCTTTCCCCGCGCCGAGATCGAGGCGGCTGGCTACGCCGTCGAGACGCTCGGGCAGAAAGCCTATAACGGCGTGGCGCTGCTGGTGCGGGCGCCGCTCGGCATGAGCGAGGTCCGCCGTGGCCTGCCCGGCGACGAGACCGACGAGCAATCCCGCTACATCGAGGCGCTGATCTCGGGAGAGGATCTGGCCCCCGTCCGGGTGGCCTCGATCTACCTGCCCAACGGCAATCCGACGCCGGGACCGAAATACACCTACAAGCTCGGCTTCATGGAGCGGTTGCGGCTTCATGCGCGCGCGCTCCTAGCCGATGAGGAGGCCCTGGTACTGGCGGGCGATTACAACGTGATCCCCGAGCCCGAGGACGCGGCGGATGCGAGCGCCTGGGTGAACGACGCGCTGTTCCTTCCCGAGACCCGTTCCGCCTTCCGCGCCCTCCTCGCCGAAGGATTCACCGAGGCCCTGCGCGCCTGCGACCCCTCCCCCGGCCTCTACACGTTCTGGGATTACCAGGCCGGCTGCTGGCAGCGGAACCAGGGCATCCGCATCGACCACCTGCTGCTTTCGCCGCAGGCGGCCGACCGCCTTGTCTCCGCCTCCGTGCAGAAGCACCTGCGCGGCCTGGAGAAACCCTCGGACCACGTGCCGGTGACGGTCGAGCTGCGACCGCGCTGAACGGGGCCCGCGCCATGGATGTGCCGGGCGGGGCAGGACAGGTGAACGAATGATCCGTCCCCGGAGCCATCCGGAGACGATCCTCCGTCACCGGGCGGTCATGCGGATGCCGTAACGGCCCTGGCGTCGATCACGCCAACCAGCGACGCGAGACCTCGCATGACGCGCGCAGCACGGGCCATCCGCCGCGAGACGAGTCTGGGGCTCACCCAGGCCGTCCATCGCAACCGGGCTTTCTCGAAGGCGGGCGTGTCGGAACGCCTGTTCACGGCGGCCTTCAGCGGTCTGGTCTATCCGCAGATCTGGGAAGATCCGGTGGTGGACATGGCGGCACTCCGGCTGCAGCCCGACGACCACGTCGTCACCATCGCCTCGGGGGGCTGCAACGCGCTCTCCTACCTTACGGCCAACCCGGCCCGGATCAGCGCCGTCGACCTCAACGGCGCCCATGTGGCCCTGGGGAAGCTCAAGCTTGCCGCCCTCCGGCATCTGCCCGACCATGCCGCTTTCTTCGGCTTCTTCGGCCGCCCTGCCCGGCCCGAGAACGTCGCTGCCTATGACGAGATCATCCGCCAGCATCTCGACGCCACGTCCCGCGCCTATTGGGAGGCCCGACGCCTCGACGGGCGCCGCCGCATCTCGGCCTTCGAGCACGGCTTCTACCGCTACGGCCTGCTCGGCCGCTTCATCGGTGCGGGGCATTGGCTCGCCCGCCGCTACGGCTGCGATCTCGGCGCCGTGCTGACGGCGCGGGACCTCGCCGAACAGCGGACGATCTTCGAGGCCGAACTGGCCCCGCTCTTCGAGAAGACCTTCATCCGCTGGCTCATCCGCCAGCCGGCCTCGCTCTACGGTCTCGGCATTCCGCCGGCGCAATACGTCGCCCTTGCGGGCGATGGCCCCGGCGGGATGGCGGCCGTCTTGCGTCACCGTCTGGAGCGTCTCGCCTGCGGCTTCCCGATCCGGTCCAACTACTTCGCCTGGCAGGCCTTCGGCCGCGCCTACGACACCGCGCCCGACGCATCGCTGCCGCCCTATCTCCAGGCCGGGAACCACGCGGCCCTGCGCGAGCGCGCCGGCCGCCTCGACTTCCGCCAGCAATCGATGACCGAATTCCTGCGGGAGAGCCCGGCCGCCAGCGTCGATGCCGTGATCCTCCTCGATGCGCAGGACTGGATGACGGATGCCGACCTCACCGACCTGTGGACCCAGATTACCCGCGCGGCCCGGCCCGGCGCCCGCGTGATCTTCAGGACGGCGGCGGACGAGCGCCGGCTGCCCGGCCGGGTGCCGGATTCCATCCTCGGTGCCTGGGATTATGCCGAGGAGGAGAGCCGCCGCCTCGGCGAGCAGGACCGGTCGTCAATATACGGGGCGTTCCACCTCTACCGGCTGGCCTCGTCGTGAGCGAGGCGGCGCGGCTGATGGACCGGATGTACCGGCACCAGCGGCACATCTACGATGCGAGCCGGAAATTCTACCTCCTCGGCCGCGACGGCATGATCGCGGATCTCACGCCTCCCGCCGGGGGCAGCGTGCTGGAGATCGGCTGCGGCACCGGGCGCAACCTCGTGCGCATCGCGCGGACCTACCCGGATGCCCGCTGCTTCGGCCTCGATGTCTCGTCCGAGATGCTCGATACGGCTGGCCGCGCCACCGCCCGCGCGGGCCTCGCCCACCGCATCCGCCTCTCGCGAGGCGATGCCACGGCCTTCGATCCCGCCCCCCTGTTCGGGGAGGCCGAGTTCGACCGGATCGTGATCTCCTACGCCCTGTCGATGATCCCGCCCTGGCGCGCCGTCCTCGCCGAGGCCGCCGGTCACCTCGCGCCCGGCGGCTCCCTGCACGTGGTCGATTTCGGCGATCAGGGCGGTCTGCCCATGCCGGCCCGATGGCTGCTCAACCGATGGCTCGCGGGGTTCCACGTCACTCCGCGTCAGGGGCTCGCCGACACTCTCGGCGAGGTCGCGCGGACGTCGCGGCGACGCGCCCGGATCGTGCAGCGGTTCGGCGGCTATGCCGTGCATGGGGTGATCGAGCCGGATCGAAGCCCTATCTGAGGGGACGGACGGCAAGAGCCATTCGGCCTGCCCCTTCCTCCCGCCACAACAGGTTGTTTCTCCGCATGATTCTCTACGGCACGAGCTATTCGCCCTTCGTCCGCAAGATCCTCGTCACGCTGGCCGAGAAGGACGTCGCTTTCGAGCACAAGCCCGTTTTCTTCCACGCGCCGGACGAGTCGTTCCAGGCCTGCAGCCCGCTGGGCAAGATCCCGGCGATCGAGGATGACGGCTTTCGGCTGGCCGATTCCTCGGCGATCTCCGCCTATATCGAGGCCAAGCACCCGAATCCGGCCCTGTGGCCGCAGGCGCCGAAGGAGCGCGCACGCGCCGTCTGGTTCGACAAGTTCGGCGATACCGAGCTGTTCCCGGTGCTGATCAAGCCCTTCGCCGAGCGCGTGGTGAAGCCCGTCCTAATGGGCAAGCCCGGCGACGAGGCCGTGGCGGTGAAGGCGGTGACGGACGAGTTCCCGAAGCTCTACGATTACCTGGAGAGCCAGATCGACGGCCCCTACCTCGTGGGCGGCGTCTTCAGCATCGCCGACATCGCGGTCGCCACGACCTTCCACAACCTCCGGCTCGCCAAGGAGCCCGTCGATGCGAGCCGCTGGCCGAAGCTCGCCGCCTATATCGACGCGACGCTCTCGCGTCCGTCTTTCGTCACGGCGATCGCGGCGCCAACGAACTGAGCCAGCCGGGAGCCGGCTGTCGCTTCCTTTCCGGATCGCCTGGAGCGCTCTGCGCCGAAGGGTATGCCGGTTCGGCGAAAAGGAGCGCGGCACAACAAAAGCCTAGAGATGTGCCCCGACCCGAGGTGGTCGGGCGCAGCTCTAGCGACGGCGCCGGGACGATCCGGTGACCTGCGATTGAGCCTGGAGGGCCTGGGCCTGAGCCTGGGCCTTCTCTTCTTCCGAGGCGGTGGCCCAGGCCTTGTCGGACAGGGTGACGATCCAGTCGTCCTTGCGCCCTTGCGCCGATTCCCGCGCCAGCGACAGCCACATCAGGCCACGGGCCCGCTGGGCCGGAACGCCCTGCCCGTTGACCAAGAGGTCACCCAGCAGAGCCTGGGCCGGAGCATGGCCCTTTTCGGCCGCGAGGTTGAACCAGCGCGCCGCCTGACGTGGGTCGGCATCCACGCCGGTCCCTTCGAGGTAGAGTCGCGCGAGATTGTACTGGGCGTTCGGGTCGCCGAAATACGACGCCGCGTAGTTGAACATGTCGTAGGCCCGCTCCGGGTTCGGGCGCACGTAGGTGCCCTTGATCCCGTCGAGGAAATACGTGCCGAGCGCCGTGAAGGCGCTGGCGACCACGCCCGAATTCTGGGTGTCCGGCCCGTCATCGGTGTTGTCGTCGGCGATGCGCGAGAAGAACTCGAAGGCCTTCAGGTCGTCATGGGGCACGCCGTCGCCCTCGGCATACATCCGGCCGAGCTTCCACAGGGCAAGGGCGTGGCCCTGGCCTGCGGCGTATTCGAGGGCGCGGGCGGCACCCTCCTTGTCGCCGGCATTGTAGTCGCGGACGCCCGAGCGAAGGGCTTCGCGCGCCGTGCGGTAACCGCCCGTCGCGGGCACGGGCGTGCGCGCGGCGGGGTCAAGCGCCAGGGCCGAGGTGGCGCCGACGAGGAGCAGCGCGAGGGCCGCTCCCATCCGCCTCACCCGACGTGCGGCGCGACCGGGATCGGCCCCTGCCGGCCGCGCGGGCCGGCGAAGGTCAGTCCTAGACATCCGCATAGGTTTGAATCTCCTCGGCGCCCCCGGGATGGGTGACGGCGCCGTCCACCGCGGGACCGACGGTCTGCATGTATTTCCAGAGATAGCCGGAGGTCGCGGTGTTGGTCCGCGGCGTCCATTCCGCCCGCCGCTTGGCGAATTCCTCGTCGGTCACGGCCACGTCGAGCGTGCCCTTGATCGCGTCGAGGGTGATCATGTCGCCATCGCGGATCAGGCCGATCGGCCCGCCGATGGCGGCTTCGGGACCCACATGGCCGACGCAGAAACCGCGCGTCGCGCCGGAGAAGCGGCCGTCGGTGATGAGCGCGACTTTGTCGCCCATGCCCTGGCCGTAGAGCGCGGCGGTGGTCGACAGCATCTCGCGCATGCCGGGGCCGCCCTTCGGGCCTTCGTAGCGGATGACGAGAACCTCGCCCTCTTTGTAGGTGCGCTTCTGGACCGCCTCGAAACACGCTTCCTCGCCGTCGAACACGCGGGCCGGGCCGGTGAAGACCTGCTTGTCTTCCGACATGCCGGCGACCTTCACGATGGCGCCCTGGGGCGCGAGGTTGCCGCGCAGGCCGACGACGCCGCCGGTGACGGTGATGGGCGCGTTGGCGGGCCGGACCACGTCCTGGTCCGGGTTCCATGCGACGTGCTCCATGTTCTCGGCGATGGTGCGGCCTGTCACCGTCATGCAGTCGCCGTGGATGAAGCCGTGGTCGAGGAGCGTCTTGATCAGGAGCGGAATACCGCCGACCTCGAACATGTCCTTGGCGACGTAGCGTCCGCCCGGCTTCAGGTCGGCGATGTAGGGCGTGCGCTTGAAGATCTCGGCCACGTCGAACAGGTCGAACTTGATGCCGCATTCATGCGCGATCGCCGGCAGGTGCAGGGCCGCGTTGGTGGAGCCGCCCGAGGCCGCGACGGCGGCGGCGGCGTTCTCCAGGCTCTTGCGGGTGACGATGTCGCGCGGGCGGATGTTCTTGGCGATGAGCTCCATCACCTTCTCGCCCGCGGTCATGCAGAATCTGTCGCGGATCTCGTAAGGGGCCGGGGCGCCGGCCGAGTAGGGCAGCGCGAGGCCGATGGCCTCGGAGACCGTGGCCATGGTGTTGGCGGTGAACTGCGCGCCGCAGGCCCCGGCCGAGGGGCAGGCGACCTGCTCCAGCTCGTCGAGATCGTCGAGGCTCATGTCGCCGACGGCGTGCTTGCCCACCGCTTCGAACAGGTCCTGCACCGTGACGGGCTTGCCTCGGAACGAGCCGGGCAGGATCGAGCCGCCATAGATGAAGATCGACGGCACGTTGAGACGCACCATGGCCATCATCATGCCCGGCAGGGATTTGTCGCAGCCGGCCAGCCCGACGAGGGCGTCGTAGGCATGGCCGCGCATGGTCAACTCGACCGAATCGGCGATGACCTCGCGGGAGGGCAGCGAGGCGCGCATGCCGGCATGGCCCATGGCGATGCCGTCGGTGACGGTGATGGTGCAGAACTCGCGCGGCGTTCCGTTGGCGGCGGCGACACCCTTCTTCACCGCCTGCGCCTGGCGCATCAGCGAGATGTTGCAGGGCGCGGCCTCGTTCCAGCAGGAGGCGACGCCCACCAGCGGCTGGTGAATCTGTTCCTTGGTGAGACCCATGGCGTAGAGATACGAACGGTGCGGCGCCCGCTCGGGGCCCTCCGTGACGTGGCGGCTCGGAAGCTTCGACTTGTCTGTGGTACGCACGTCCATCGTCTCTCTCGGCCCCGGTCTCAGGCGCTTCGGGTGAAGCCCGGCTGTCGGCTCTCAACGCGATGGCATGCGACGCCGGTGAAGCGTCGTTCGACACCGTGAAACGCAGTCTCGGAATTCAGCGGTAAAGTGTTGGGGAAACTGTCGTTTACCGCGGATGTTGAGGTGGTCCCGGTTTATGGCGGGATCGCGGCGAATGAGGGCGTGTCCCAAGGCGAAGTCGGGATGCTTTCGCGGTGTTGCGACCCCGCCACAGCCACGCTTCGTCGGTGAGGACGGCGGGCGGGATCGGAGTCGGGGAGCGTTCGGCAAGACGACTTGCTGCGCCGCGAGCCGTGACGCGGCCCTAAATGGCGGATCTTCCGGGAGGAGGGAGCGCGTGGCGCTCGGGCTTCGCGGATGGCGTAGGCCGTTTCGTCAGGTCCGGGATGCGGTATCCATTCCGTCTTCCAGAGCCTGCTGACGTGGCGGCGGCTCCAGTTCCGGCCCGCTGCCGTCCTTGAGGTTCACGCCCGTGATTCCGCGCACGAAGGCCTCGCGCAGGAGCCAGTCGAGCTTGAACGCGGCGAGGTCGTGCGAGAGCCCGGCGGGTCGGACGTTCGAGATGCAGTTGCGTTCGGCATCCGAACGCCCGACGCGCGGGTCGAGGGTCAGGTAGATGCCGAGGCTGTCGGGCGAGGACAGGCCGGGCCGCTCGCCGATGAGCACGGCGACGGCACGGGCCTTCAGCGCCGCGCCGATCCCGTCGCCGAGGGCGACGCGCCCCTGCGTCGCCACCACGATGGGCGCCAGCGTCCATCCGGCCTTGTCGATATGCGGCTTGAAGGCGGCGAGGAACCCGGCCGCGCCCTCGTGCACCGCCCGGGCCGAGAGACCGTCCGCCACGACGATGGCGAGGTCCACCGGCTCAGAAGGTTTTTCGGCCAGGATCGTCGCGCTGTCCTCACCGAGCGTGCGGCCGAGGTCTGGCCGGCGCAGGTAGGTGGCGCGGTCCGGCGCCGCCGAGGCGAGGGTGAGGGTGGGATAGCCCAGCGCCTCGATCCCCGCGGCGACCTCGGCGGCATCCATCGGCGTGTGGACCGCGTCCCGCGCCTGGGCATGGGCGAGGCCGAAGCGCAGCACCTCGATGGTGGGCATGCCGGTGCCGGCGCGCCCGAGGCCGATCCGCGCCGGCGTCAGGCGGCTCAATCTGGTCCACGGATCCTCGGAGATGTCCTCGGCGCTCATGCGGCGATTCCCTTCTGCGCGGACAGGCCGGGAGCCGCCGCGATGAGCCGCGCGCTCGGCCCCTCTGGCAGGAGCGCGCCCTCGGCGTCGGTGAGGCCGATCTGTTCGAGCCACGCCTCGAATTCCGGCGCGCGTTTCAGGCCGAGCACCTCCCGCACGTAGAGCGAGTCGTGGAACGAGGTGGATTGGTAGTTCAGCATCACGTCGTCGGCACCGGGAATACCCATGACGAAGGTGCAGCCCGCCGCTCCCAGCAAGGTCAGCAGCGTGTCCATGTCGTTCTGGTCGGCTTCGGCGTGATTGGTGTAGCAAACGTCGCAACCCAGCGGCAGGCCCATGAGCTTGCCGCAGAAATGGTCCTCCAGCCCGGCCCGGATGATCTCCCGCCCGTCATAGAGATATTCCGGCCCGATGAAGCCGACCACGGTGTTGACGAGGAGCGGCCGGAACGGGCGCGCGACGGCGTAGGCCCGTGCCTCAAGGGTCTGCTGGTCGATGCCGTGATGGGCATTGGCCGAGAGCGCCGAACCCTGACCGGTCTCGAAATACATGCAGTTGTCGCCCACCGTGCCGCGTTTGAGGGCGAGCGCCGCCTCGTGCGCCTCCTTCAGGACGGCCAAGGTGACGCCGAAACTGGCATTGGCCTTCTGCGTGCCCGCGATGGACTGGAACACGAGATCCACCGGCAGGCCCCGGTTCATCGCCTCCAGGGTGGTGGTGACATGGGTGAGGATGCAGCCCTGCGTCGGGATCGCGAGACGCTGGATCAGGTCGTCGAAGAGGTGGAGGAGACCGCTCAGGGTGGAGACCGAGTCGGAGGCCGGGTTGAGGCCGATCACCGCATCGCCGCAGCCATAAGACAGCCCGTCGACGATGGCGGCGGTGATGCCGGCGGCATCGTCGGTGGGGTGGTTGGGCTGGAGGCGGACGGAGAGCCGGCCGGGCAGACCGATCGTGTTGCGGAACTTCGTCACCACCCGGCATTTGCGCGCCACCAGGATCAGGTCCTGATGGCGCATGATCTTCGAGACGGCGGCGGCGATCTCCGGCGTGATGCCGGGCGAGATCCGGGTCAGCGTCTCGGAGGACGCCTTGATCAGGAACTCGCGGAAATCGCCGACGGTGAGATGCGCGATCTCCCTGAAGGCCACCGCATCGTGCGTGTCGAGGATGAGGCGGGTGACGTCGTCCTCCTCGTAGGGAATGAGGGGTTTCGCCAGGATCTCCGACAGCGGCACCTCGGACAGGCACCAGCGCGCCGCCATCCCCTCTTCCGCCGATTCCGCCGCGATGCCGGCGAGCCGGTCGCCCGAGCGGAGCGGCGTGGCCTTGGCCATCAGCGTCGCGAGATCCGCGAAGACGTGGGTCTTGGGGCCGACGATATGGCGATAGGTCATGTCTCAATGCTCCTGCATCGCCGTCGCGAAAACCATGCGTCGCGAAAATCGAGCCACCCGGCAGGGTGGTTATCCCACCTCTCGCCTTGGGCTGAAAAGACCGAGGTCTCTAAAGATCTGCGCCTCGAGGACGGCGCGAAGGACGAGGCCGAACAGGGAGAACGGGAGAATCAGAATTTCCGTGAGGATCGAGGGCGGCGTCCCTGCCCTACCCGCTGGCTGATCGCTGGAGGCGAAGACCAGAACGCCCAGAAGGAGCGCGAGCGCCACGAGAGGGAGGGCCACGCGAAAGCCGATGTAGAAGATGGTCCAGACCTGACCGGCCGTGGCCCGAAACGCGGCCTGCGGCGTGACCTCCAACCCCTCGATCGCGAGGGTGGGTCCGACGGTGAAGAGACGGCTCGTCAGCCAGATGGTGAGGACGAAAGCGGGAATCATCAGGAGACCGAGCGCAGCCATGGGAAGGATCGCCACCCGCGCCCACAGGATGCCGATGAGAAACCATCCGAGGTGATAGGCGATAAGATCCTTCCGCCGCATCGCCTCGTTCAGCAGGGTCTGGGCGCTCTCCGGCCGCAAGCCGAGGACATGACGATAGATCGCCATCGTGTAAGGGACGAGGAGGACGGTGACGGCGATCTCGATGAGAGCGGCCGTCAGTGATCCGCTCGAGTTTTTCGAACCGCTCATACGGGCGGAGAGGAGCGACTGAACGATCAGGGCGAGGGCGACGAGCCCCGTCTCGCGCCACAGGGAAGTGACCGCGCGAAACGCATCGCGGTAAGCCGCGGATGTGGATCCGCGCGTCTGAAGAGGGGCTGCCATCGTGCCTCGTTCCCTACCGTCGTGCGCATGGGAAAAGCCGATCTATAGCCGGCCGAACCAGCGTTCGACTGAAAAAAGCGAGGGTGATCCCCTTTAATTCAGTATCAGGCATAGAAGGGGGCAAGGCTTAGCGTCCGGCGGGATGTGTCGGCTCGATGTCGCCCCCACATGACATCCCAGCCGAATATCGCGCGTGCCTCCTTCCAGATCAATCGGGCTCGGATCACAGGATGCCGTCATCCTGTGATCCTGTCGTTCAGGCCGCGCCCGCATGCGGGGCCGGCAACTCCGTCGAGATCGCGTCCACCGTGCGCTGGGGCGGGCTGCCGAGGCCGTCGGAGCGGGCGATGCGGATCTGTTGGTTGACCGGTTGCATGTTGCCGTAGGGCGTCGAGAACGCGATCTCGGCCGCATCCCGGCCGACGCCGATGCGGACCAGGCCGTCGAGATCGGCCTGGCGCGTGGCATCGAACAGCCACCACCGGCCGTCGAGATAGGCCTCGAACACTGCGTGGAAGTCGCTCGGCACAAGGCCGTGGGCGTAGCAGCTCACGAAGCGGGCGGGGATGCCCAGGGCCCGGCAGAAGGCCGTGCCGATATGAGCGAAATCGCGGCACACGCCGGCGCGCTTGAGCAGGCTCTCGTCGGCGGTGGTCTCACCGTCGCTGGTGCCGGGCTGGTAGGTCAGGTGATCGTGGATCCAATTGCAGATCGCGTTGACGCGCTGATGTCCCTTGGGGTGCGCCCCGAACTCGGCCTGCGCGAAGGGCGTCAGCCGGTCGGAGGAGACGAAGCGGCTCGGCAGCAGGAAGGGAAGGATGTCGAGGGGAAGCTGCGAGATCGGCGTCTCGTTGATCGTGGCCGGATCGGCCCGGTGGACGGTGAGTTCGACCTCGGCGTTGTATTCCAACGAGAACTGGCCGGCGGGGACGTTCACGCCGAGATAGCGGTTCTGCAGGTCGGGCGAGATGTAGATTTCCCGCTTCAGGTCCGGCTTGAGCGTCAGCGTCTCGCTCAGAATCTCGAGGCTCTTCAAACGAGCCACTTCGATATTGAAGATGAAGGTCGTGTCCGAGAGTATGTTATAAGACAGACTGCAACCGAGCGTGTAGCGCATGGACGTTCCTTCCTCCGTTAGGGATGTCCTAGCAAGGATTACGCCCGTCGTGGCGACAAGGATCCTGCGGGAAAGGCCGAGTTCTGCCGTTTCCCGGGGGCAGTGCCAGGGGAGGCGCAGCCCACCCGTCGCCCCTTGAGGCCGACCTGTCAGGCGCGGGGGAGCAGGATCACCGTGAGCGAGCGCACGCCCTGCGCGCCGTGGATCAGAACGCCCTCGATGTCGGCGGTGGCCGACGGACCGGTATGGAGCACGGCATAAGCCGCACGGCCGAAATCCGGCCGGCGATAGGCCGCCTGGATGTTGACCAGGATGTCGGCGGGATCGAGCAGCACGACGAGGTGCTGGGCGAGATAGGCCACCGCGTTCACCTTCAGCTCGTCCTGTGTGAACAGCACGGACCCGGTCTCGGCCACGCCGAACACGGCGCGGACGACGGCGACGTCCACATCGGCGAGATCAGCGGGCAACGCCACGCGGGAGAGATCGCGGTTGCCGGCGATCTCCGGCACCGCCGAGGCGATCACCGCGCTGTCGTCCAGCCGCTCGCGCACGGCGGAGAAGGGGTCCTCACCCGGAACCGGCGCCGCGATGCGCCCGCCCATGCGCTTGAGGCGCTCGCCGAACTCCGCCACGAGATCGTCGCCGACAAGCGGCTCGAAGTCCGGGATGTCCGGCAGGGGATGGTCGCCGGCGGGGCGGTTCTTACGGATGCGGGCCAGGGTGTCGTCGCGGGAGCTCATCGTCCAACACTCCAACGACGATCACTCGGCCATAGGGCGTCTCTCAGGACGTGGCTCCTCTGGATACTCCCCCTCACCTTCGGCTGCCGCCTCGGCGCGCTCCCCGACGAGGGGGAGGCGCGCCTCGGCCGGAGTGAGCCGTGGAGCACGACATTCGGCCCGCTCACGCGTCCGTCTCCGGCTTCTTGTCCATCCGGTTCTGCTTGTACCAGCTGTGGAAGCTCTGGCGCGGGCTGTCGGGCATCTCGCGTCCCTTCCCCCAGGTGTTGAGCGGGTTGTAGACCGCAAAGCGCGGCAGCGCCCTGAGGGCGGAATCAGCGGCACCGATGGCGGCGCGGTAGGTGGCGGGCCGGCTCAGCACCTGCCCCGCCGCCTTCATCATGCCCTGCTTCAGGAGCGGGATCTGATGCTCCTCCGCCAGAACCTTGCGCCAGGCGAAGATCTGCTCGTGAATGTTGATCTTCACCGGGCAGACATTGGTGCAGCTGCCGTTCATGGTCGAGGAGAAAGGCAGGGTCGAGTATTTCCGCTTGTTGAAGGTCGGGTCGATGATGAGGCCGATCGGGCCGGAATAGGTGGCGCCGTAGGAAAGGCCGCCGCTGCGCCGGTAGACCGGGCAGGTGTTCATGCAGGCGCCGCAGCGTATGCATTTGAGCGACGTCCAGAACTCCTCCATGCCGAGCCGCTCGGAGCGGCCGTTATCGACCAGCACGTAGTGCATTTCGCTGCCCTCGCGGGGCGCGCGGAAATGCGAGGTGTACTGGGTGATCGGCGAGCCGAGGGCCGAGCGTGCGAGCAGGCGCAGGAACACGCCCAGATGTTCGATGCGCGGGATCAGCTTCTCGATGCCGATGGAATGGATCTGAAGCTTCGGCACGTTGCCCGAGAGGTCGGCATTGCCCTCGTTGGTGCAGGTCACCACCGTGCCGGTCTCGGCAATGGCGAAGTTGCAGCCGGTCATGCCTGCATCCGCCTCCAGGATGAGGGGTCGCGTATGCATGCGCTGGCTCTCGGCCAGGTAATGGGCGTCGTCGTTCTCCGGGTCGGTGCCCATGGTCTTGGCGAAGACGGCGGCCACGTCGAACCGGGTCTTGTGCACCGCCGGCACCACCACGTGGCTCGGCTCCTCGTTGTCGAGCTGCTGGATGCGCTCGCCGAGATCGGTCTCGATCACCTCGATGCCCGTGCCGGCCATGTAGTGCCGGAAACCGCATTCCTCGGTGAGCATCGACTTCGACTTGATCAACGACTTGGCGCCGTGATCCTTCAGGATGCCGTGGACGATACGGTTGTGCTCGGCCCCGTCCGCCGCCCAATGGACATGGACTCCGTTGGCCTTCGCATTTGCCTCGAATTCTTCGAGATACCGATCGAGATTCGACAGGGTGTGCGCCTTGATCTGCGAGGCGAGGTCGCGCAGCTCCTCCCATTCCGGAATCCCGAACGCGGCCGTGTCGCGCTTCTTGCGAAGATCCCACAGGCGTTCGTCATGGGCCTTCTGGTGAAGTGGGGCCGCAAGGAAGCGCTCGGCGGCCTCGGCCTGATCGATCGGCCGGTTGCCGCGGATCTTGGCACCGCGCGGCTGAGGTTCCCGCGCCGCCTTCGCCTGGGGCTCGGCGCTGATCGGCCTCGTGGTCGCTTCGGCGTGATCGAGGCGGCGGCCGTCCTGGCCGCGCTCGCTCTCGTCGCCGGCCTTGGCGACGTCCGGATGGATCATACGGTCGCGGGGGCCGCTCTCCTCATGCGCGCTCATGCCGAGACTCCGTTGAGGATGCGGGCGATGTGGATGAACTTGAGCGGCACGCCGATCCGGGCGGCGCAGCCCTTCTGGTGCATCATGCAGGACGAGTCGGACGAGACGACGTATTCGGCCCCGGCACGGCTGTGGTCGCTGACCTTGTCGTAGCCCATCTTGGCGGACACGGCCGGCTCGAACACGCTGAACGTGCCGCCGAATCCGCAGCATTCGTCCGGCCGTGCCGGTGTGACGATCTCGATCCCCTTCACCTTGGACAGGAGATCGAGGGGCTTCGAATAGGCCGGCTTGTTGAGCTCGGAAGGCCGCGCGTGATGGATGCCGCGCAGGGCGTTGCAGTTCGAATGGTAGCCGACCTTGTGTGGGAACTCCGCCCAGGGGAAGGCATCGACCTTCAGCACGTCGTGCAGAAACTCCACCAGTTCGAAGGTCTTGGCACGGACGTCCTTCACCTCGTCCGTCTGCGGGATCGCGGTGAGATGCTCGCGCACCTGATGCACGCAGGAGCCGGACGGGGCGACGATGTAGTCGAACGGGGCGAAGTTCCTGACGAAGAGCGCCTCCGTCGCCGCAGCCTCGGCATGGCAACCGGTATTGGTCATCGGCTGGCCGCAGCAGGTCTGGTCGAAAGGATAGGCCACGTCGAGGCCGAAGCGTTCCAGCAATTCCAGCGTCGCGATGCCGACTTCAGGCTCGAAAGCATCGACGTAGCACGGCACGAACAGTCCGATGCGCATGGAAACCGGTCTTCTCTCCTGGGATGCGGCCGCCGTTCAACCCGTCGGCCGCATCACCGTTCAGTTTGGATACGTTCAAAGATAGAGCGTGGTCTACCGGATGATGTTGGTCTTGGCGAGATCGAGAACCGAATCTCCGCGGCCACTCATCACCGCACGCAGCACGTAGAGGCTGAACCCCTTCACCTGCTGTCCGTCGATCTTCGGGGGGATCGAGAGTTCCTGGCGGTTGACCACCACGTCGAGGACGGCCGGTCCGTCATGAGCGAGCACATCCCGGACCGCGCCCTCCAGTTCGGCCGGATCCTCCACCCGAACCGCGTGAAGGCCGACGGCCCGGGCCATGGCGGCGAAGTCCGGATTCTCGAGGGCGACACCGGTCTCGAGATAGCCAGCGGCCTTCATCTCCATCTCGACGAAGCCGAGGGAGCCGTTGTTGTAGATCACGACCTTCAACGGTAGCTTCTCCTGCCGCAGGGTCAGCAGATCGCCCATCAGCATGGTGAATCCGCCGTCGCCCGAGAGGGCCACGACCTGCCGGCCGGGACAGGCCGCCTGTGCGCCGATGCCCTGCGCCATGGCATTGGCCATGGAACCATGCACCCACGAACCGAGGAGACGGCGCTTGCCGTTCATCTTCAGGTAGCGAGCGGCCCAGATCGTCGGTGTGCCGACATCCGCCGTGAAGACGGCGTCGTCCGCCGCCGCCTCGCTGACGAGCTTGGTGAGGTATTGCGGATGGATCGGGGACTTGGCCGATTTCAATCCGAACCAGCCCTTGGTCGGCGCCCCGGTGGCGAGATCGTCGAGGTCTTCGCGGGCCTTGGCGTAATGTTTCAGGCTGGCATCGAGCCAGGCCCGGTCGGACTTGACGCCGAGCTTCGGCAGGAGCGCCGCGATCGTGTCGCGCACGTCGCCGACCAGGCCGAGATCGAGCTTCGTGCGCCGGCCGAGCTGGTTCGGCCGCAGATCGATCTGCGCCACCTTGGCATGGGCCGGATAGAACTGCTTGTAGGGAAAATCGGTGCCCAGCATCAGCAGCGTGTCGCAGTCGCGCATCGCCGCGTAGCCGGACGAGAAGCCGATGAGGCCGGTCATGCCGACATCGAAGGGGTTGTCGTATTCCACATATTCCTTGCCGCCGAGGGCATGGACGATGGGGCTCTTCAGGGCCTTGGCGAGTTGCAGCAGTTCGGCATGGGCGCCGGCGCAACCCCGGCCGCAGAGCAACGTGATTTTCGACGAGCCGTCGAGCAGTTCGGCGAGCGCATCGAGCTCGGCATCGGCGGGGCGGATAACGGGTTTGGTCGGCAGCAGGCCGGCATTGGGCGCGATGGCCCGGGCCGGCGCATCCTTCAACGCCACGTCGCCGGGGATGATCACCACGGCGACACCGCGCTCACCCACCGCGGCGCGGATGGCGTTCTCGAGGACGAACGGCAGCTGCGAGGGATCGGACACGAGTTCGCAATAATGGCTGCACTGCGCGAACAGGGCCTTCGGGTCCGTCTCCTGGAAGTAGCCGGAGCCGATCTCGGCCGAGGGGATATGCGCGGCGATGGCCAGGACCGGCGTCCGGGTCCGGTGACAATCGAACAACCCGTTGACGAGATGGACATGGCCGGGGCCGCAGGAACCGGCGCAGACCGCCAGCTCTCCCGTGAGTTGGCTTTCCGCGCCCGCCGCGAAGGCTCCGACCTCCTCGTGGCGTACATGCACCCAGTCGATGACGCCCCGCGCCCGGATCGACTCCGTGATGGCGTTGAGGCTGTCGCCGACGACACCGTAGATCCGCCGCACACCCACCTGCTGCAAGGTTTCGACGACGAGATCCGCGACGATGTCGATCTTCATGGGTTCAACTCCTGCTTCAGAAGCCGAACGATGATGCGCCGCACACGTTCCCGTCCGGCGGATACGAGGCGCCGGGACGGGTCAATCCGCGATGTCGCCGACACCCGGAGCGATCACGGCAAAGAGATCGCCGAGGGTGGCGAGGCTCGCGGCCTGCAGAGCGCTCGCGCTCACCACCAAACCATCGGGGCCGGGCAAGGCACGGGTGGCCGTGGTGGACGCCACAACCGTAGGGCTGAAGCCGAGGTTGAAGGCGCCGCGCGCCGTCGAGTTGATGCACATATGCGTCATGAATCCGGCGAGCAGCACCGACTGTACGCCGGATTCCTCGAGATGGTTCTGCAGGTTCGTGCCGACGAAGGCGTTGGGGTAATTCTTGACGATGACCGTCTCGCCGGATTGCGGCGCCACCTCGTCGCTGATCCGCCCGATGGCGGTGGAGATGTCATAGGGCGAGCCCTGCCCGGCGTCGTGCTGGATGTGGACAATGGGGATGCCGGCCTCCCTGGCACGGTCGAGGAGTTCGCGCGCGGCGCGGATGGCGGGCTCCACCTGCTCCAGCCGCATGATTCCCTCGCGGTAGGTGTTCTGCAGGTCGATCATGATCAGGGCGGAGGCGCGCAATCGGGCCGGCGCCGGGCTCAGGCCCGAGACGTCGCGAAGGGTCTTGAGGTCTGGCATGGCGAGGTTCCGATCTGTCGAAGGCATGGTGGGCGTAAGAACGCGGCGGGGGAGGAGACCCCATCCACGGTCGACGTCAATCCCATCCGTCACGGCGGGGGCGCCCGCACCCGGTCGGAGCGTAAGGCTCGCGTTCGCGCCTTTCTCAATCACGAAATCGCGCGTTCAAGCACCGGGTCGCCATCGGTTGATCCAGGCAGCGAAAATGTCAGAATTTGTTCAGCGATCGGGTGTCTTGATGCAGCACGCCCCGAGGTGAAGCTGTGGTCCCGAGGGGATGCGATCCGGAGTTGATGTCATGAAACACGTGAAGACTTTCGGCCTCATCGGCGCCGTCATCGGTGGCCTGACGATGGCTGCAGCGAGCACGACGACAGCCCAGGCCGCCGGCGGCTGCGGCTACGGTTTTTATCCGTCCGCGTTCGGATGCCGGGCCACATCCCGTGCGTACGGCTACTACGCGCCTCGTCCGGTGCCTGTCTACGGCTATGGCTACGGCTATAGGCCCCGTCCGTATTACCGGCCTTACGCCTATGGCCCCGTCCCCTATGCCTACGCCCCCCGACCCTACGTGCGGTTCGGCTACTGAGCGGTGAAGGGCTATGCTCCCGGCCGGGCCGGGAGCATCCTTGCCCACGGGCGAGGCCCGGGGTGCATCCATGACGATCCACAAGGCGCTTCCGAGCCAATCGGAGGCGCCTTCTTCATGTCCTGAGAGGAAGCGGAGACCGAGGTGACCGGATCAGCCTCGCGTCATCACCACGAAGGTGTGCGTGGCGACCCCGGTTGGGCTCGAACCAACGACCTGCCGCTTAGAAGGCGGCTGCTCTATCCAGCTGAGCTACGGAGTCGGGACGCCGACCCCCGTCTACCACCCCCCTCCCGACCTGTCACCAGCCCTCTGCAAACGTTGCGTTTCCCCTACGCGGACGCCCCGTTTTCCGGGCTTCGGGAAGGCCGTTCGGTAACCCCGCCGGCGGCCCGGCCAGGGATTCCACAGGCACGGTCAATTCCAGGGTTGAGCCACGGGTGAGCCACGGGATAGAGCATGCGCTCACCCGGGAGGCGCGTGTGCCACGGAAGGCTGCTCTGGATCTGAACGCCACCTCGGTGGCCCGGCTCGTCCGTGAGGCCGGGGAGGCCTACAAGGAGTTCGCCGACGGAGCCTGCCCGGGGCTCACCCTGCGCACCCACCGGGCGGGGTCCCGATGGTTCGCCCGGTTCCGGCACGAGGGGCCGCAGGTCCGCATCTTCCTGGGTGACGCCAAGGTCTGGACGCTGGCGCAGGCCCGGTCCGTCGCCATCGATGTCCGGCGGCACGTCGAGGCCGGGCACGGCATCCCCGCCACGGAATGGATCGAGCTCAAGCGCGCCGCCCTAGCGTCAAAGGGAGAGACCGTCGAGGTCCCGGCATACATGCCCCGGACTGCGCCGCCGGCCACGTGGACCTACCGCGAGGCACGTGAGGCATGGGGGGCGTGGCTCAGGCGCGAGGCCGAGAGCCCGGCGCAGGCGTTCCGGCCGGCAACGGTGCGCAACTACACCGCCGTGGTCGGTTGCCCGGGGATGCGGGCGCTCGATGACCGGTTCGTTTCCAGGATCGATGCCGGCGACGTCGCGCAGGTCGTCGAATCGCTCGTGCAGGAGGGAAAGCGTTCGCAGGGCCGGGACGTGGTTCGGGTGACGAAGCGGCTTTGGGCCTGGCTTGGGGAGCCAGGCCAGGCCAAGCGATCCGGGGCCGCGGCCGGCGCAATGGTGGGCCTCAAGGCACCGCGCCTCGGCAACACCAAGGCGCGCCAGCATTTCCCGCTCCTGCAGGAGGTGGCCATCATGCTCCGGATCGCACAGCACGGCGTCCTGTCCGATGGCGTCGGGATGGCGGTCGAGCTCCTGATCTACACCGCCCAGCGCCGGCTCAGCATCGTGCGTGCCCGGGTCGACGAGTTCGAGCCATGGGCCGAGCGCGACGGTTGGGGCCTTTGGTGGCAAGGCCATCGCAAGATCTCGCGCGGCGGCCCCACCGAACGTGATCCGCGAGCGGGGAGCCATGCGCTCCCCCTCCCCCCGAGCGTGTGGTGGCGGATCGAGGCGTACCTCAGGAGAACCGGCAAGGATGCCGACGTGGCCGGGCGGGAGCGGTCTGAATGGATGTTCCCGAAGTTCAGGGCGCGCCGGGCCGGCGGGGACCTGGATGGGCACATGGCGGAGGATACCCTCACGCACGCCGTGTCGGCCATGCCGGGATGCCGGGCGACGCCGCACGATGTCCGGCGGGCTTTCGCCACTCACCTCCAGGAGGATCTCGGCATCGCCTCCTCGCGCGTCGGCATGGTCCTCGACCATGCCCAGTCCGATCTTCTCCATGTCACGGATGAGAGTGCCACGACCCGGCGCTACACCCGCGAGCAGATGCTGGGCCTGAAGGCCCCCACCATCGACGCGTGGGTCGAGGCTCTGCGGGTCGCGAAGATCTCCATCGAGCTCCCGGACAGCGAGACCCTGAAGGCGATGCTTGTCGCGGAGAACCTGCGCCAGCGTGGAGTCACGGACCCCGTTGCCGAGAAGGCTCGGCGCGCGGCCGCCTCGGCGAAGGCATGGGCGGAGGGGCGGACGTCACGCCAGCGCGCGCGTCAGACGGCGGCGACCTGACCCTGCCGGTCGCGCCGGTCCCGTCCGAGTTTCCTGGCGAGATCGGACGGCTTCCCTGCCCTGACGAAACCCCGGCTCACCTGGCGGTCGACCGCGGCGATCTCCTGCAGGGCATCGCCCAGGGCCCGCCGCAGGGCGTGCCGCGCATCGCCGTCGCAGGCCTCAAGGTAAGCGCGTTCCATCTCGTCCACGACCGTCTCCATCGATTCGCTCATGAGAACGAATGAAGAACAAACGAGGCCGGGAGTCGATCCCGAAATGAGCCCAGGGATTCTTTTACCCTGCCATACGGTCGCGCTTGCCCACGCCCAGGCGAGCTGCGATCGTCCGGATTCATCCCGCCTCAGAGGCCTCCCCATGTCGCGAAAATCCATGGCGCACGCCCACGCCTTTCCCGTCATCTGAGGAGGACCTGACGCACGCGTGCGCGGCCTCCTGAAAATGGAGGCCCACGATGGCCACGTACTTCACCGCCGACAGCCACCTCGGTCATGCTTCACTGCTGCGTAATTTGCGCCCCGGCTTCGCAAGCATAGAGGAGCACGACGAGCTCCTGATCGAAGCCTGGAACGCGACGGTCCGACCGAACGACACGGTCTACCACCTCGGCGACTTCTCACTGTCCAAGGACACGGAATACCTTGAGCGTACGTTTCGACGTCTCAACGGTAGCCGCAAGATCCTGGTGGTGGGGAACCACGACAAGCGTGTCCGGGATCTCCCCTGGGCGGAGCAGCACGAGGGGATCAAGCAGATCGCCGTCGAGAACTGGCACCTCATCTTGTGCCACTATCCTATGCGGTCCTGGCCCAGGGCATACCGGGGCAGTCTCCACCTCTTCGGTCACACGCACGGACTGCTCCCGGGTACGACGCAGTCCTGCGATGTGGGCGTCGACGTCTGGTCGTACCGGCCGGTGACGCTGACGCAGATCTTACAGCGCATGGCTTCATCGGACACGCCGCCTGAGGAGCGCGTGCTAACGCGGTGACCGTCTGACGGGTGCGCCCCGAGCCCCCGGGGGAAGCGGCGGTGGGGGAAGCAGCCGGGGCATCGCTGACGCGACCAGAGCGGGGGGCTCGTCGGCAAGGAGCTCGTCGAGGATCCCCACGACCACCGCACGCTCTTCGGGAGACCGGCTGGCGTCGAGGTCCACGCGTTCCTCAATGGGCTCGCCCGCCTGCTCGATTTCCCCGGCGAGGTGGAACAGGGCGTTTTTCGCGTAGTCGAGCAGTCGGGCGTCCATGTCGTCCAGCGCAATGGCGAGGCGCTCGCGCCGGATCTCCGGCAACGCCTCATCGTCGATCAGGGCCTGCGCGGCGGCCCGGGCCTGAACGAGGCGTGCCCGAACCGCCGCGATGCCGAGGTTCTGAAGGTCAGCGATCAGGTCGCACATCAGACCACTCCTTCCCGACGGCGGAGCAGCACGCGGCCGCGGCGGTCGCCCGGCAGGCCGAGTTGGGAGGCGCGGCGGTAGAGTGTCTCCGGGGTGACACCCAACTCGACGGCGGCTTGCGAGAGGGGGGCGTGCGAGAGAACGATCCGACGCAGCGTCTCGTAGTCGAGACGCGAGGGACGCCGGGCGATGTGAGTGCCGTGGCGGTACGCGCACGTGTGAACTGCTTGCACCGTGACACCACAGCGATCCGCTACTTCGCGGACCGTCTCTATGCCGTCCTGCGCACTTCTGACGTCGTCAATGCTGACCGCCGCCGTCCGACGCGGTGCGGCGAGCCCGAGCCCCTTGCAGTGGTTTGCGATCGTCTTCTCGTCCCACCCCTCCCGCGCCGCGATATCGCGATAGGTCAGGCCAGAGGTGAGGTACTCCTCGCACCGGGCTCGGGGGATCCTGCAGTAGCGCTTTGGTCCCCGGCGGCCGTCTCGACGTACCGGACCTTCCGCGAGAGCCCCAGCGCTCTCAGGACCTGACCGGCCGGCTCCCTCCGTCCGAGCAGGACGTCCGAAACGTGCTGCGGGGACAGCCCCGTCCGACGTGCCCAGGCGTCCTGAGATCCTGCCCGTCGGCATGCCCCGCGAAGCAGCAGCCTGACCTCCGTCTCCGTTAATTCCACCATCCATCTGAGCCCTCCGCGAATCTGCCGATAACATTATATCGCAACTCAAAATAGAATTTATAGGACATCAAGAATTACGCCTTTGGTGTTATACAACCTGGACGATATCTCTAGGATAGATGCCATTTGAACAACAGTTTCAACAACGGGCTGTTGTTCAAATCGTTGTTCAAATCGGGGTGCCGTGTTGTCGAAAGAGCCTGACGGGTTTCGGTTGTGATTTGTAAAGCTAGGTCTACATTACTCAGATCCGCCGATATGAGGATTCGCAAATGGCCCGCTACACGCCTCCGCTCCCCCCTTACGTCCAGCCGCCAGCGTGGCTTGGGCTCCAGTGGCAGATGGGAGAGCTGCTCCAAACTCGGCATGGTGAGCGGTACCTGAGCCGCGCCGTCCGGACGCCGGCGTTCGATGAAGCCTTCGCTCAGGATGTCATCTCCTTTTGGGACGTCGGCCTCACGCGGGCGACTGCGGACGTCCAGTTTTGGCAGAAGCCTGGTCACGACATCGCGGCCGTACAGGCGGCCATCGACAGCATCCTGGGCCTAGTCGCGGAGCGCGATGCGAGGTGGGCAGCGGCGGACGCGGCCCGGCAGGCGAAGGAGGAAGCGGCGGCGGCCGCGGAGGCGCAGAGGATCGCCGATCTCGTTGCAAGGGCCCGCGAGGAGGCGACGCGGTCCCTAAAAGATCGCAGGTGGTCTTGGGCTCGCCGGGTCGACGTCGACGAAGCGCAAGGGCTCCTCCAGCGTCCGGACCTCGATGTCGCCGACGCGATGCGGCTGCTGTCCCTCGTCGAGCGCGCGAGCAAAAACGTCTCTCGGTCTGAAGGTAAGTTGGCTCTCGTGCACGAGGGGGAGCGGGCCCTGGCCGAGCGTCCAGAGGTACGGGCCCTGGTTCTCGAAGGGGTCCGCCTGATCACGGCGGAGGACGCAGATTGGGCGACGCTCGAAAACAACCGGGGCTGGAGCAAGAGCTCGACAATCGATGGGCACGTCCTCGATGCGCAGGAGGCGCTTGACGTGGCGCAGGCGAGTCACGCGCTCCGGCTGCTCCGTGTGCACCACAAGCAACTGCCCTGGGCTATCGTCCAGCGCATCTTCGCCGCGGCCTGATTTGTCGATTGCGAGAGCGACCGGACAATCGAGATCGTCACCACAGCACAGGACCACCGCCCATGAGCTTCCTTGCCCGTATTGCCCTCCTCGCCACGGCCACCGTCGCCACCCTCTTCGCCCTCGTCTGGGAGAGCGGCCGCTGGGTCCTCCGCGCGGTCCGGTCCGCAACGGGGATCACGACCCCGGTTCTCCCCGCCACCGATGCGGCTACGGCGTACCTCGATGCCCCGGCACCCGCGGTTGCCCCGGCTCCCTACCAGGGGCCCGCACCCCGTCATCAAGTCGGCGTGCCACTCGTATCGTACGCCCGGCACCTCGTCGCAGGGGGGCCGGCCGCGGACACGTCCACCCTCCCCGAGCCCGTCATGACGTGGCTCCGTGCCCTGTCCCACGGCGAGCTCGTGACGCTCGCGGCGGCACTCCCGCATGAAGCCGAGGCACATGTCACGGGTGACCTGATCGAGGGACTGCCCTCCCTCACCCGGGACGCCCGTCCTGAGACGACCCCGCCCCCCGTTGCGGACGCGTCCGCGCCGGATGCGGACACATCCGCACCATGGCAGTGGACGCGTCCGCTCTCAGACGACCCCGAAGACGTTGCTATCGCAGAGCTCGTCAACCTCACGCTCGAACGGGACCGCCGCCGCATGGTCGCCTGACCCCCACCCCCCCACAATGCGAAGGGCCCGCCGGGATGACCGGCGGGACCTTTTTCGTGGTCCGCGAATGGCCCATTTGCGGACCGAATCTGGACCGTAGGGGAAAGGCACAACCCCCTCAGGCGCGATTTCTCAATGACGGCGGGCGAGGCGGAGGGCCCGGATTTCCGCCTGAGCCGTGGCGAGATCGCGGGCGAGCTCGGCTTCCCGACGGCGGGACGCGAGGAGAGCCTGCCCCAAGCGATGGACCGCGGTCTCGGCATCTGCGTC
The DNA here is from genome assembly GCF_008040005.1 of Methylobacterium sp. WL19. Taxonomy (NCBI): domain Bacteria; kingdom Pseudomonadati; phylum Pseudomonadota; class Alphaproteobacteria; order Hyphomicrobiales; family Methylobacteriaceae; genus Methylobacterium; species Methylobacterium sp. WL19. The sequence continues at coordinate 5,086 of NZ_VRVC01000019.1, read as the reverse complement.
TGCCTGCGCCCAAGCCTGAGCCTCACGACGAGCGCGCTGGCCTGCCACGAGAGCGACGCCGACAGCCATCATGCCGCCATGCATGCTGTTGTGGAAGTTGTCGGTCTGCCTGCTCATTGTCGTATCCCCCGTCGCCCAGGCCTTCATAGATTCAGCTCCAAGCCGCCCTTGCAAGACGATCGTGGAGGCAGGGTTACCGTTTCCCTGGGCTATGATTGCCGAGGATGCGTCCGGGGATTGCTCAGAGCATGGGGGGCGCACGTACCCGTTACTCCTATGAAGAGCATCGAAAATCCAAGCGGATGCGGCCACCCAGTTACGGGGCGGGCTCGTCGGTTTCACGGCCTTGCCAGACAATGCCGGAATGGCCCGGATCGACATCACCGTAGACACCACGAGCCTCGATCTCGCACCCGTCGAGTTCGACACCCATCTCGTCGACCCGGACGCACTGTCGGGCTCGTCCTCCTCCTCGCCCTCGTCATCCTCCTCCTCGTCATCGTCGCTCGATGAGGAGGAGCCCCCGCCGCCCGTGACCCGGCGCACCAGCACCTTGGCCTCGGTGGCGGCCTCGGACTGGAACAGGTCACCAAACAACGCCTTCACGTCGTCCTTCACCCGGGAGGCCGCGTCCCGGAGCGTGGTGAGGAAGGTCTCGATGTCCTTGCGCTTGTCGTCCAGAAACTTCAACAGGCCGGTCGAGGCCTCCGTGAAGAACGGGAAGAAGACCTTGGTCAGGCTCACCCCCAGGCCGCGCAGGCTTTCGCCGAGCTTGCCCTGGCCTTCCAGTGCGTTTTCAAGTTTCTCACTGGTCGCCTTGTCGAGGACCGTGCCGTATTTCTCGACGTCCTTCTCGGCGGCTGCGAACGCGGCCGCACCCTCGGTGACGAGGCCGCCCAGATCCTTCACGCCCTTGCCGAACACGGCCATGACCGCGTTGGCCTGGGTCGTCGGGTTGGCAATCGACTTGATCTTGTCGAGGACGAGATCGAGGGCCTCGCGGGTTCCCTTGCGGTTGCCCTTGCCGTCCCTGAAATCACCGATCTGGAGGGTGAGGTTCCCGAACGCGTCGACGGCTGTCTGGGTGCCCTCGGCCAACTGGACGATGCGCTGCCGCATCCCGATCAGGGCGTCACCGAATGCGCTGCTGTCGCCATAGTTGACGCGGACAGCGGCCTGCATCCGGGAGAAGGCCTCGGACCCGATCCCTAGGCTGTCCGCTAAATCCTTGGAGGCGGAGGCCCCCTCCGCGACGGACTGGGTGTAGGTGCGTGCGCCGTAGATCAGGCCGGCGAAGCCCGCGTCGGCGATGCCGCTCACGGCCCCGAAGGCGCCCCCGATCTCGGCCACCTTGGTGATGGCGGAGCCGGCGGCATTGGCGACGCCATCGAGCACGTCACCGACGGCGCCCAGGGCCCGGTTGGCGAACCCGACGAGGCCGCCGACCGTGCCCTCGACGGCCCCCAGCGCGGAGGCGGCCGAGGACGATGCGGACTGGGTCGAGGAGGTTGCGCGGGTCAGGCTCTCGCGCACGTCGTCACCGACGCGGCGGAGGTCCTGGCGGAGCTCGTCGGATCCCGAGAGCCTGACTTTGACGCCGATCTCGGGCACGTTCACCGGTGCTACCCCCACATCCTCTCGGTGTCCGCGGCGGCCTTCGCCGCGTAAGCCAGTTGCTCATCGGTGAGGGGCGCGGGTTTCGCCGTTGCCCCCTCACCGTCGGCCCGGCCCGGAGCCCCCTTCGGGGCCAGGGTCCGGTCCATCGCCTCGAAGGCCTTGCCCCCGTCGGCGGTCACTGCGGCCGCGGAGACCATGAGGTGGAGCTGCTCGCGTAGCCGTTCGTTCCTGACCCGGGCCTCCATCGCGTGGTAGTGCCAGAGGTCGGCCGGGCAGAGGTCCTCCACCCAGTCCCGGTCGTGGGTCATCGACAGGGCGAAGATCGCCTCGTCGACGCCCTCCCAGAAGCCTACGCGGCGAGGCTGGTCTCCGCCGTCGTCGCCTCGGTCCTTTCGACGGGGGCGGGGGCGGTTGCGACGGTTGCCCCAACCTGGGTCGTCGCCTTCCTGGCCTCCGTCCGCATGGAGGCCAGCGCCGACACTAAAGGGCCGCGCAGCTGGGGCAGGTTGAGCTCCACCCAACCGATCCCCAAAGCCATGATCACGGTCGGGCCCAGGCTCTCGAACCAATCGCGAAGTCGATCTTCTCGGCCTCGGAGGCCAGGACCACATCCGCGACGAAGACGTCGGTAATCACGTCGGGGAGGGTCGTGAGGAAGTCGCGGGCGACCTTGCCGGAGGAGCCCCCCGTGCGCTCGGCGGCGTCGAGGATGGCGTCCTTGATCAGGGCACCGAAATCCGTCTTGCCCTTGGCCGCGAGCGAGCGCTCGACCACGAGCTCGATGGCGTCACCGAGCAGGGGCACGGCCGTCACGTCCGAGATGATGCGCTTCACCCCGCGCTTGCGGAGCTCCAGGTCGACGCCGTCGACGGTGATGACGCCGGTCTTCTTGAGCGCCTTCCAGTTGCGGGACTCGGTCATGTCCGTGGGTTCCTGTGTTCAGCGGTAACGGGGGATGCGGGGGAATGCGGCAGTGTGTGGCGGCGGACCCGGGGGCCCGCCGCGGGGGATCAGGCCTTCAGGGAGCGCCAGTAACCGATCCCGTTCGAGGTGCTGGCGGCGCGGCCCTTGACGGTGACGCCCTCGAAATCCTCGTTGCCGGTGATGAAGCCCATCTCGCCGTCGGGGGCCGCATTCCACTGGTAGAGGTGCAGGTAGCCCTTGGGGCCCACGTCCAAAACGTTGCGGACCATGACCTCCAGGGCGACCTGCGGGGTCGTCCCGATATCGATGCGCAGATCCTTGCCGGCGGCGTTCTCGGCCGTGACGGTGCCACCGACCTGGCCCGCAAGGAGGCCGGTCTCGGCGTCCGGGCTGGCATCGTTCGGGATGGCCAGGATCCGGATGATCCCGAGAGCGGCGTCGACCAGGCGGAAGTTGCCGGGAGGCATGGCGGTCAGGGCGGTGCCCTTCTTGTACTTCACGACCGGGTCCGTGATCCCGTAGGCACCGACGGCGTAGAACTGCCCGGCCACCAGGTTCGTGACGTCCGTGGTGACGGCGCCGGCGGCCTGGGCCACGTCGAGGGCCACGCCCATGAGGGCGGCCGCGCGGATGAACGGCGTCTTCTGCATGAACTTGCCGGTGACCGTGCAATCGATGCGGGTCGTGGTCTCGATGGCAAGGTAGCTCACGCGCCCGTTCTTGGCGTACCGCTGCTTCCGGGTGGGGTTCAGGTTGACGGAGAAGCTGTCGACGTCGCCGCCGTCGTACTAGCCGCCGGAGAACCCGACGGGACGGTAGAGCAGGTTGGCGAAGGGGATCTCGTAGAGGCCCTCGGAGAGGGGCTTGTAATCGGCGGAGGGCAGCATTTCAGCCTCGTGACTGGTTGGCGGGCAGGACGGTGTCCGAACGGCCCTCTCGGTGGTGGATGCGGAGGTTGAGGGTCAGGGCCCCAACCAGGCAGGCCCCGGCGCCGGCCGCGTCGTAGCCGGTCTCGAGCCGGGCCAGCTGGAGGTCGGTCGCGAACGGCACGCCGTCCGGCCCCTTGATCGAGGGGTTCGCGGCGAGGCGCCGCTCGACCTCGTCGAGGGTGGCATCGAGGAGGTCCTCGGTGTCCTCGTCCGGGATCCCGGTGTCCGGGAACACGGCGACGACCCTCAGGGTCTCGATGCGCTGGGAGACCCGGCTGCCCGGCCGGCCCGTGCCCTCGATGACCGAGATGTCCTCGGTCGGGAGGTACACGCACAGGCAGGGCAGCTTGCCCTTCTCCCTCGGCCACCTCCTCGTGACGTAGACGCACTTGATGCCCGGGATGCCCTCAAGGAGGGCGCCGACCGTCTTGCGGACTTTGGTTCGTGGATAGGCCATGGGGGCCAGTGAGCGGTCGCCTCGTGCGACCGACAATCCCGGCTCAGTCGACGGGACCGCTCAGGTCCAGGATCACGAACCCGCCCCCGTCCGGCGCGGCCTTGCTCACGATCCAGTTCCGGCCCACGACCTCGATGCGATCCTCCGAGACCGCGCTCGCCAAATCGAATCTGGTGCCGGCCGCGCGGGGGATGACGTCGGCCAGGTCCTCCTGCTCGACGTCGCTGGTCATGCCGGCGCCGGGGTTGAAGGACACGATCAGGTCGAAGGGGGCGGTGCCGTCGTAGGGGTGGTAGCGCGCTGGCTTGCCTCGCATCTCCAGGATCGCGTCCGCGATCTCGTCCGCCTCGTTGCGGTCGCCGTAGGTCACAGCGCCCCCCCGAGGATGGCATCTACATCGGCCGTGGTGGTTGCGGTGCCGGCGGCGATCTGGGCCAGCGCCATGAACTCCAGCTTGAAAGTGCTTGTCACGTAGGAGCGTGCCGCGATGGCGAGGTTGCGCATCTGGATGTTCGTGAGCGGCCGCGGGAGGCCGTCTGCGAATTTCCATGGCTCGCCGTCGACCCGGACCCCCGCCTCGATGGCGGCAAGCTCGGCCAGGTATTTTATCTGGGCGCGGTCGTCCGTGTAGATCGGCCAACCGTTCCACATGGTGCCCGCGACCTCACGCTCCCACCGGGCGTTGGCGGCATAGGCAACGAGGGTCACGGGATCCGCGGGCTCGACATGGTTGTCCGCGAGGACGAGGGCCGCGCGCTCTGCATCGGTCAGGCCGGGACGCCGGATGACCGGGACCTGCTCCATGCCGAGGCGCCTCGCGGCCTCAAGACGTCCGTGCCCCGCGATGATGGTGTCGTGCTCGTCGACGATGAGAGGGACGAGGAAACCGAAGCGTTCGATCAGGGCCTGGATCTGTCCGATCTGAGCCTCGTCGTGCGTACGTGCGTTCCGTGAGTACGCACGCAGGGTGCGCACCGCGACGAGGGCGGTCTCTGAGTACGCGAGAGGGTCGTCGGTACGCACCTGTAACCCCTTGTTTTGTCAGGCGGTACGCGGGGTGCGTACCCAAAAATTTCCACTGTGCCCGGGCGTATCTCGCAATTCGCGACTCCTGGACCCGGGACCGGCCTGGAAGGACCCAAGGCCCCCCCCCCACCCC
>NZ_VRVC01000198.1:0-5888 GCF_008040005.1 Methylobacterium sp. WL19 | reverse complement strand
GGCGGGGATGGCGGCGGCAGCGTCCTGCACCCACCACGCGCCCTCGCCATAGCCGGGCAGATCCGCCACGGCCGAGCGCACCTCGTGCAGGCGGATGCTGCCGGTGGGCAGGGCGACGCCGCCGAGGCGCTCGGCCCATTCCGTCGCGCTGCCGCGCGGTGTGATGTCGAGGGCAGCGCCCGAGAGATGGGCCGCGGCGATGGCCCGTGCCGTGTCGGGTCCATAGGCGGCGCTCCAGCGGGCGGCGAGCCAGTCCGGGGTGTTCTGCGCCAGGGGATCGGACGCCTCGGCCGCGATGGCGTCCCGCTCACGGATGACCCGGCGCAGGATGGCGTTCACGAGGCCGGGCGTGTGCTGCAGGTAGGGGTCGCCCTTGGCGAGGCGGACCGAGAGATCCACGGCGGCATGGTCCGGCACGTTGAGATCGAGGATCTGCACGGCGCCGGTGACGAGGAGGGCCACCAGCCTCGGCTGGTCCGGCGGCAGGCCCTGAGTCATGCGGACGGCCAGCATCCGCCGCAGGAAGCCGAGGCGGCGGAAGGTGGCGGTGGCGATGGCCCGCGCCAGCGATGCGTCGGCGGCGTCGAGGCCGGCATCGACGCCCGCCTTGGCCAGGGCATCTTCGAGGGCGAAGGCGCGGCCCTGCACGAGAAGATCGGCCACGGCGGCATGGGCCACCTGCCGGGCGGCGAGGCCCGGAACCGTGCGGTCGATCGTCGTCGTCGGCCCATCCGCGTTGCGGCGTGTCGCCATGAATGCCACTTTCCGTGTCCGAGGCCCGGTCCCCCGGAGCCAATGCCAGCGGATGCCCTCCCATCCGGCCCACCGAGATGCAAGCCATGACGACGCCCGACGACGCGGAAAGTGCCGAGATCCCGCCCCGCCCCGCCTTGACGCCCGCCGCAGAGCGGGCTCTGGCCGAGGCCGCCGACCGACGCGCTGCCATCGACGCGAAGGCGGCGGAGATCTCCGCCGCCCGCGAGCGCCAGGGCCGTGGCGGCCTGGAGCCCGTCCGCTACGACGATTGGGAAGTCAAAGGCATCGCCGTCGACTTCTGAGCGCGGGCTCAGCGCGTGACGTAGACCTGCGTGCCCACGGAGACGCGCCCGTAGAGATCGACCACGTCCTGATTGTACATGCGGATGCAGCCATAGGACGCGTAGGTGCCCACCGAATTCGGACGGTTGGTGCCGTGGATGGCGTACTCACCGCCCGCCAGGGTCATCGCCGCCGCGCCCATCGGGTTGTGCGGCGAGCCGCCGGCGATCACGTCGGGCAGGCGCGGGTTGTCACGCTTGACCTCGCGCGGCGGCGACCAGGCCGGCTCGACATATTTGCCGTCGATCTTGGTGGCGCCGGTCCATTGCTTGCCGGGCTTGCCCACCGCCACGGGATAGCGGATCGCCGTGCCGTCGCCGTTGACGAGGTAGAGCCGGCGCTCCGAGGTGCGGACCACCACGGTACCGGGCATGACGGCCTGGTCGAAGGCCACGAGTTCGCGGGACGCGGCCGGTGTCGCGGCAACCCCCACACTCAAGACTGTTGCGGCCAAACAAGCGGCGAACCCATTACGCGCGAACATCTGTCGTCATCCCCGAAAGCGTGACCGTGAGCTTCACGATAAGCAGCGATCGAGATTGCCGTTCCGGTTACCGGTGGGGGTCATCGGCCGGATACGCACCGGAATGATGGAGCGCGGTTAAACGGCGCCCCTCACACTCGCGCTAAAGGCGAGCAGTCCTATTAGGCTTTGATAAAGGCTTGCCTCGCTCACCGCTCCAGCAGGACGAAAGCCGTCTCGTCGCGCTCCTGCCAGCCATGCCGGACGAGTTCGGGATCGTCGTGCTCCTCCACCGGATAGCCGACGCAGAGATAGGCGACGAGGCGCCAGGAAGCGGGAACGTCGAGATGCGACGTGACGCAATCGGGCTCGATGATCGACACCCAGCCGACGCCGAGCCCGTGCGCCCGCGCGGCGAGCCAGAAGGTGTGCACCGCCGTGACCACCGAGTAGCGCAGCATTTCCGGCATGGTGGCGCGGCCGAGGCCGAACCCGTTCGTCGTACCCTCGTCGCAGAAGATCGCGAGATGGATGGGTGCCTCGCGCAGGCCCGCGAGCTTCAGGCGGGTATAGGCTTCGCGGCGCTCGCACTCGTAGGTCTCGGCCGCCGCATCGTTGCAGCGCTCGAAACTCGCGGTCACCGCCCCGCGCCGCGCCGGGTCGGCGACACGGACGAAACGCCAGGGCTGGCTGTTGCCCACGGACGGGCTCAGCATCGCCAGGGCCAGGCAGCGCTGAAACACGGCCTCATCCACGGGATCGCTGCGAAAGCGGCGCACGTCGCGACGCCAGGCGAACAGCTCGCCGAGCGTCTCGCGAAAGCCGGGATCGAACCTCACCAAGTCCTGCCGTGCAATCACTGCCATCCCTTGTCGACGAGGCCGCCTTGGCCGCTCGCCCCTGTCAGCCGCCGCCGGAATCCGGCAGTCCACCAAAGTGGCGGTAGAATACGAAGGGCGGCCGAGGCCATCGAAAAGGATTTTTAGACCAGAGCGGACCGTCATGGCAGAAAAAAAGGCCGCACTCCGGAGAGGCGGCCTGAAGTCCTTGGGTCTCGAAACCTCTGGAGTGTCGCTCCCGTGTCATCGGCAGACTCCCGAAAGCTGGGGAGCATGGATATCGGCCGCCCGACCGAGCACGGAGCCGACGAGGTTCGGCAACAGGTATCATCTTCTATCGCGGCCGACGATGGGCGATAACGGGGCGAAATCGTGACGTTGTGTTGCCAGTCCGTGGCTGGTGCCGGTGCGCACGCGGCGGTCGACCGGGCTTGCAGGCTCGGAGTGGGAGGCCCATCATTCCTCCTTTGCGGCGATCGTCGAGTCGCCGGAACCGAGGAGCGAGGATGGACGAGGGGACCGGAGCCGAGCCGCGATCGAAGGATTCCACCAGCCGCGTCGTGCCGTTCCCGACGGCTCCGGTGGTGCCGCAGGTCGCCTTCAATCGTTCCGAACTCAGGACCCTGTTCAACCTCTACGGCCGCATGGTCTCGGCCGGCGAATGGCGTGACTACGCCCTCGACTTCCGCCGCGACAAGGCGGTGTTCTCGATCTACCGCCGCTCGTCCGAGACCCCCCTGTTCCGGGTGGAGAAGGATCCCAAACTCGCCCGCCGCCAGGGCGCCTTCGCGGTGATTTCCGCCGCCGGCATCGTGCTGAAGCGAGGGCACGACCTCGCCCGTGTCCTGGCGGCGCTGGAAAAGCCTCTTCGCGTGGTGTGATCGCCCCGGTCACGGGATGAAGAACGGGAGCGCCTCCCAACGGATCGGAGGCCAACCCCATCGCCGCGCGCCGATGGAATACAGGGCGCCGAGCACGAACAGCGTGGCGATGCCGGCAATGATGGCCGCGCCGAAGCCGGCCCATGCGCCGGCGCCGATCGCAGCGGCGACGCTGACGCCGACGATGGCGTAGGTCGGCACGTCGCTGGGCTGCGGCGTCTCCCGCCCTGGGCCACGCCCGATTTTCGGCACCACCGGTTTACCCACCGCGACATCCTCGCAGGTTCGCAGCAGCGGAAACGAAAAAAGGCCCCGGCGTTTCCGCCGAGGCCTTTCGATCCGCGTTCCGATGGCTCGCTTAGCGGCGATCGCCGAGGAGCTGGAGCAGGAACTGGAACATGTTGATGAAGTCCAGGTAGAGCGTCAGAGCGCCGTTCACCGACAGCTTGGCCGCGCCTTCGGCGTCGGCACCGCTGTAGAGAAACATCTCCTTGAGCTTCTGCGTGTCGTAGGCGGTAAGGCCTGCGAAGATCAGGACGCCGAGCACCGAGATGGCGAACTGAAGCGCGCTCGAGGCCAGGAAGATGTTCACGATCGAGGCGATAAAGAGGCCGATTACGCCCATGATCAGGAACGAACCCATCCCCGAAAGGCTGCGCTTGGTGGTGTAGCCGTAGAGGCTGAGACCGCCGAACGTCGCCGCCGTGATGAAGAAGACCCGGACCACGCTGGCGCCCGTGAAGGCGAGCAGCATCGACGACATCGAGGCACCCATCACCGCCGCGAAAGCGAAGAACGTGAGGCGTGCCGCAGAGGCCGACATCCGATCCATGCGCATCGTGAAGATGAAGATGAAGGCGAGCGGGGCCAGCATCAGAACGTACTTGAACCACGTGCCGTAGATGAAGACGCCCGCCTGGTTCAGCGGAACGCCCTTGTAGTTGGCGACGATGGTGCCGGTCTGGACGGCCATGTTCAGGCCGAGGGCCACGAGGCCGGAGATCCCGAGGCCGACGACCATGTTGTTGTAGACGCCGAGCATGAAGCTGCGCAGGCCCTGATCGACCTCGACCTGGGAGCCGGCATAGCCCTGGGGCTGGGCGCCGTAGCGGAAGGGACTGTTATCGAATGCCATGGGAGTTTCCCTTGGAAGCTCTCTCAGCGTGTGATTTGGAACCGAGGCTCACGCACAGGACCTCTGGCACGTGACCGCGCCTTGAACCGAAATATGTTCCGTCATGCCGCTCCGCACAAGGGGGCGGCCGAGCTTTACGGCACGGGAATCACGCCTTCTCACCTCGATCTTTATTTGGACGAGGGTGGATTAAATCTCGTTCATCATCCTCGCGGCGCACCAGAGCTATAGTGACAAGTCATAAACCATGACTTCGGCGTCGTCTTTCTCCTGCGACGGGGAGGCGGACGACCGTCCGGCCTCAGAACTGGCGCAGGTAGGGAGCCGGTTTCTGGCCGAGGATGCGCCACGTCCCGGCCAGCCCGAGGACGATGGCGAAAACCACCGCGAGGGTGGATGCGACGAGGGCACCGGAGAGGTCCAGGGCGAAGTCGAGCTTCATCACGCGGGTCACGATGGTCCAGCCCGCGAGCGTGCCGGCGAGAAGACCGAACAGGGCGGTGGCGATGCCCAGGGCGCCGTATTCCAGCGTGTAGGCCAGGAGCAGTCGCCCGCGCGTGGCGCCCAGAACCTTCAGCACGACGGCATCGTACAGCCGGGCGCGATGCCCCGCCGCGATGGCGCCGGCGAGCACGAACAGGCTCGCCACCACGGCGACGCCGCTGGCAGCGCGAATCGCCAGGACCAGCTTGCCGACGATGTCGTTGACCGTGTCGAGGGCGTCTTTCACCCGCACGCTGGTCACCGACGGAAAGGCGCGGGCGACGTCGCGCAGGATCACAGCCTCGGTCCCGGCATCCGGTCCGCCCGCCAGGGTGAGGGTGGCGAGGTCCGAATGCGGCGCGCCCCGGAACGTGCCGGGCGAGAAGACCATGACGAAATTGATGCCGAGGTTGCGCCATTCGACCTTGCGCAGGTTCGCGACTTTCGCCGTCAGATTCCGCCCCAGGACGTTGACCGTGACGGTGCCGCCGACCCCGAGATTCAGCGCGCGGCCGAGTTCCGCATCGAAGGACACCAGGGGTTTCGCCCCCTCCTCCGCATTCCACCACGAGCCGGCGACGAGGTTCGATCCCTCGGGGAGATCCTCGGCATAGGTGATCCCGCGGTCGCCATCGAGCACCCAGGCGGCATCTTCCGGCGGCTTGATCGCGGCGGCGGGGGTGCCGTTGATGGCGACGATGCGCCCGCGCATCATCGGCACGCGCTCGATCTTGCCCCCCGGCGCGAGCTTGCCGAGCTCCGCATGGAACCCGTCCGCCTCCGCAGCCGGGATGTCGAGGAAAAACAGGTTCGGTGCACGGGCCGGCAGCGAGCTCGTCAGCGTCCGCCGGACATTGGCGTCGATCAGGCTCAGCGTCACCAGCAGGGTCACCCCGAGCCCGAGCGACAGGACGATGGCGGGGGTGAGCGCGCCGGGGCGATGGAGGTTGGCCAAAGCCATGCGGGGTGCCGCCGAGCGCGGCCGGGGC
>NZ_VRVC01000197.1:0-5917 GCF_008040005.1 Methylobacterium sp. WL19 | reverse complement strand
CCACCAGCCCTCGCGCGGCGGCACGCCCCGGGCGGATTGCGCGCGGAAGGGGGTGATCCGTGGCTGGGCCGATTGCTGCGGCGCTCGGTGCGTCTCGGCAAGCCTTCGCGCCTGCGCGACCAGGGGAGCGCCGGCTTCGGGCGTGACCATCCGGACGAAGCGGGCAAAGCCCAAAGCCGCCCCCAGCACTGCCTGCCCCTCGCTTCGGCCCCAGCGGCGGCCGGCGGGTCCGTGCCGCTCGATGCCGTGAAGGAGGGCGCGGAACCGGCGCAGGGTCTCGCGCGGCACCGCGACCCGTTCGTTCACCGTGAGCCCGGTGACCTCCTGGTGCCGCCCCCGCCGCATCACCCGCGTCTTGTCGGGATGGACGGTGAAGCCTTCCCCGGCGACGATCTCGTGCACGTATTTCAGGAGTGCGCCGGTCTTGCCCGCCGCTTCGCCCGAAGCGGAGAAGGTCATGTCGTCGGCGTAGCGCGTGTAGGTGAAGCCGAGCGAGGCGGCGAGGCCGGTGAGCCGCGCATCGAGGCGGGTGCAGACGAGGTTGGTGAGCGCCGGGCTCGTGGGCGCCCCCTGCGGCAGGCGCCGTGGTCCGCGCGCCGCGTAGAGGCGCTGTCCGTCGATCTCGACCTCGTCCACATCCGGCTCGGTGCAGAGCAGGGCAAGGACGGTGGCGACCGGCTCGGCATAGCCGAGACCCCGGAACTTCCCCTTAATCCGGCGGTAGTCGAGGGTCGGGAAGAAGTCCTTGAGGTCGAGGTTGACCACCACGTCCCGCCCCACATGGAGGGCGGCGTTTGTCAGGATCGAGCGGCCCGGAACGAAGCCGTGGGCCGCGTCGTGGATGCCCGCGTGAGCCAGCACGGCATCGAGAATCCAATATTGCGCCCGCTTGAGGCGGGGCATCGGCGCCGAGATGGCGCGCAGCCCGCCGGTCTTCTTCGGGATGGTGAAGCGCTGGTAGTGGCTCACCGTGGCGAGCGCCCGGTCATAGGCGAGGAAGCGCAACTCGCCGAGGCCGATCCCCATGGCCTCGGCCACCGCAGCGGGACTCGCCAGTTCCGGTAGTCCGCCCGAAGGGGAGGAGGGAGCGTCCCCCCGCGCCGACAAGCCCGCCGAGACGCCCTCGCCGAGATAGAGGATCTCCCGGTTCCGGCGCCCGTGCCAGGCGAGCGCGCGTTCGTGCCGCCCGCGCGCGCCGTTGAGCTTGGTCTCGCGCCGCCGTTCCAGGGCCGCCTTCTTCCGGCGCTTGTGCATCGCCTTGAGGGCGGCATCCGGATTCGTCCAGAGCGCCGCGCTGCGATGCAGCTCCGTCAGTTCGCGGGCGAGCTCGCCCCGGCGGCGGATGACCTCCTCGGGGAGGTTCGGCTGATCCTTTCCGGCCGGCCAGTAGCCGAGCCGGATCATCTCTTCGAGGACCACCTCGTCCTTCGAGCTCTCGCGGATGCGGTCGTAGAGCTGCTGGCGGGTGAGCGAGCCGGGCTGGACGCTCATGGGCGGCTCGCCCGCACGGGAAGATGAATGAGGGACGCCGGCCGGAAAGCCTTCGTCAAGTCTCGGGACTGGTCCGGTCCACTCGATGCCGGCACGACCCCTACCGCGCGTTTGGGTTCAAGGAACCCAAACAGAAAGCGCGCGGTAGGGGTCTGTGCCGGCCCAGTGAAGAGCGGGCCAGTGACGCTTTGCCGGGCAGGGTGCAGGGACGGCGAAACGCCGCCCAGGTTGCAAGGTCCGCTCCGCCCGACGTCCCTCTGGGGATGAGACTTAGAGCATGCCGGGGACGGCATCAATCGGTTCCGGACGCGGTTCCTCACGCCTGACTCCTCATCGGCTTGCCCTCGACCTGCGTGTGAACGATGCGGCGCAGGGCCAGCATGTGCTCGCAGGGGCCGCGCATCAGTCTGTTGCGGATGTAGAAGCCGCAGGTGCAGTGGCCGCCGACCATCCGGTCGTCCGCGTCGATCTCGACGGCGGTCGCCATGGCCCGGCCGTCGTCCAGCACCGAACCGGTGAGGCTGCGTCGGCCCTCGGCGCGGGTGATGGGGCCGAGGGTCACGAGCCCGGCGGCGACGAAACGGTCGGCCTTGGCCTCCTGCTCCGAGGCGAAGCGCAGGGCGCCCGCATCGAGGGGCTCGCGGGTGAGTTCGCGCAGGCGGAACACCCGCTTGTCGAGGTCGAACATGGCGCGGCCGGCCTGGACGTAGCCGCCGAGCGCGGATTCCACCGTCGCCCGGTCGAGGCCGGTCTCGGCGGCGAGGGTCCCGGCATCGGCGAAGAGATGGCGGCCCAGCGCCGCGAAGACCCGCGCGGCGGTGCCCGTATCGACATCCGTGCGGGGCGCGAGGAGGTCGAACTGGCCGGCGCGGGACCAGTCGTTGGCGGTCCAGCCGGACAGGCCGAGGGTGAAGCGCAGGCCGCCGTAATCCACCACCGCGAAGGAGGGCAGACCGGTGCCGAGGAGATGGAGCCGCACCGATCGGGCGAGGGGCAGGGCGCGGGCGAGGATCGCCAGCCGGCGCCGGCCCCAGAGCCGGATCTCGGCGCTCGCCGGCCCCCGGTAGATCGAGCGCCGGAAGGTCAGCCGCTCGTTCCAGGGTTCGATCAGCACGCTCACCGGCCGGTCCGGCTCGAGCAGGAAGCGCAGGGAGCGCGGGCCGTGCCGCTCCCGGCGGGCGGCGAGCCGCGTGAGGATCGCGTGCAGGTCGACGGGGTGCAGATCGACCACGCAGGCGGGCTGCGTCATGGCGCTCGAGACCTGCAGGAAGCCCCGCATCCAGGAATCGGGCAGATCGATCTTGTCCTCGCGATACTCCTCCGTGCCGCTGGTCTGCACCGAGAAGCCGGTGGGGTCGATGGCGAGCTCGGTGTCGCGGTCGCTGCGGATCTTCTGGAACTCGTCGTACAAAGCGTGGCTGTAGTCGATGTTGGTGGTGCCGAAGGCCATCTCGCCCATGCGCTCGAACACGTCATGGTCGCAGGAGAGGCGCCCGTAGGTGGATTCGTCGAGGCTGAAACACTCGAAGAAGATCTCGTCCGGATGCACGGTGATGACCGGGTCGAGGACGATCCAGGCGTCGAGATCCTCTTTGTAGAGGCGGTCGAAATAAAGCTGCCGGGCCTTGTAGAACGGCCGCATCACCGTCTGGTACCGGATGCCGATGTCCGTGAGTTCGCGGCGCAGGGACTCGATCTCGGCTTCCAGCTCGTCCCTGCCGGCCAGCGCTTCGGCCAGGAGCTGCTGCTCGTTGGCCTGCAGCCAGGCGAAATAGGCGCTGCGGTCCTTCGGCTTGAAGCGTAGATCCGACACCACGACGTGGTGGAGGGCCGAGATCGCCTCGCGGAACGGCAGGTGGCGGGCGACCCGTCCGTTGAAGAAGGTCGGCGCGCGCAAGGTGTCGGGGGCGAAGCCGAGCCGCGTCGTGCCCCCTTCCGTGACGGCGCGGCTCTCGCCGAGATAGCGGTGATGGAGCTTCATCGGGCACCCTCCGACAGGGATCCGGGGGAGGGCCGTGCCGCGGACGGTCGCCGGACGAGGGGCGTCTCGAGATCCGGATAGGCGTCGGCGATGTCACGGAGCGCCAGGATCGCGGCGTTCCGGTCGCGGGCCGTGCCGCTGAGCGACAGGTCGGCGAAGAAGGGCAGCAAACTTTGAGCCCGTTCCCGGCTGCGCAGGGCCTCCCCCTTCAGGAAGGCGGCCATCCTGTCCTTGGCGGTCCGCCCCGTCAGCACCTGCAGCATGACGATGCGGGCCAGCGGCACGAGACGCGCGAAGGCGTCCTCGTTGGCCACGGCCTCTGCCGTCAGCAGTTCCGTCACCAGAAGGTGCATGGAGGGCGAGGGATGTTCGAGGAGGCGCAGGATCTGGGCATCCGCCTCTCCCGGCCGCAGCCGGCTGCGCAGGATCCGGCGGGCGAAGGCCAAGACCTCCGGCTTGACGCTGTCGGTGACGACGGCGAGGGCATCGGGCGTCCAGGCCTCCTCCGGCCAGGCCGCGAAATGGCTCTCCGCGAAGGCGAGCGTCTCCGGCCAGTCGCTCTCGACGAGGAGGACGGCCTCGGCCGCCTCGGCCTGGAAGCGGGCCGGCTCGGCCAGATAGGCGGCCATCGCCCATTGCCGCACGGAGAGATGCGAATGCCCTCCGAGCCGCGCGATCTGGCGCACGCTGAAGAGGCCCGGCGCCCGCTCGGCCAGCACGACGGCGCCGAGGCGCTGCGCGCCCTTGGCCTGCGCCTGGAGGAGGCGCCACAGGGTGCCGGCGTCGAGGGCGGCGAGCTCGCGGGGCATCGCTTCGCTCAGGAGCGCGACCACGTCGGCGACGAATTGGTCGTCCGGCGCGGTGCGGAACAGGCTCGCGATGAGGGATTGCGCCAGGGGGGCGGCGCTGTCCGGGTCGGCATCGACCAGGCGCGTGACCAGGGGCCGCGCCGCCTTTCGCAGGACGGGCGAAGGACCGCAGGCGAAGGCGAGGATGTGGTCGGCGTGCCGGCGGAGCCGCTCATCGTCGAGGCGCGACAGGAGGCCGATCGCGGCGTCCCGCACGTCCAGGGAGTCCGATCCGATCAGGGCGTACCATTGCTCGGCGGGCAGGCCATCGGCATCGGTGCCGGACAGGGCCAGCAGCGCGACGCCCGCAGCGATCATCTCCGGGGCCGGATGCGCCATCAGCGCGCCGATGTCGTGCCCGGCCACCGGCATGTCGTGGTCCGGCCAGAGCAGCGGGATGCTGCCGCGCATGGCCCGGATCGTCGCCTTCGCTTCCTCGTCGAGGACGGGCGGCATCGCCCGCAGCCACGCCACCAGCCGCTCGGCCAAAGGCCCGGCCACGCCGCCCGGAAGCCCGCGCTCGCGGGCGAGGGGGACGAGCGCGGCCCCGACCTCCGGCGCGGCACTCGTGAGCAGGGCGAAGGCCAGCGCCACGTTCGACCAGGGCAAATCCGCCTCGGCCTCGATCCGCAGCAGGGCCAGCATCCGCGCCTCCGGGAACCGGGCCTGGACGAGGACGGCGAGGAGTTCGGGATCGGCCCCGCCCCGGGCGAGACGCTCCCGCGCGATCTCCAGGCCGAGGGCGGCGACGGCGGGTAGAGTCGCGCCGAGCAGGCGGCCGATCGCGGCGGCATCCAGGGCCGCGCAGGCCGCGGTGTCGGCCCGCAGGACGCGCAGGCCCAGCATCGCCACGGGCTCGATCCGCCCCTTCGTGGCGAGCCGGAGCGCGAGGTCGGGCCGGGCGCTCCAGAGGTCGGGGAAGGCCTCGTCCCGCGAGTCGAGGTCGGTATCGGCATCGAGGAAGAACGTGGCCGAGCCCGAGCGCGGCCGTGCTTGGCGCGCGTGGCGGAACAAGAGTTGGCTCGCCGCCCAGTGGGTCGCGAGCGGCCCGCGCAGGCGGGCATCGCGGCCCCAATTGCCGTTCGCCTGACGCCGCCACAGGGTCGAGACCGTGCGCGGACCCAAATCCTCCGGCCGCACCCTCATCAGCAGGCCGGCGGCCATCTCGGCGAAGGCCGGATCGCCGACCTCGCCGCGCTTGCGCAAGGCCCGCCAGATCCGGCGCTTGAGGTAGAGCGAGGTGGCCGAGGACAGGCCGATCCGCGCATCCGGACCGCCCCGTTCATCGCGCACCACGAATTGCCGCCGCAACTCGGCCGAGTAGACCAGGGGGGCGCCGGATTTGTACATCGCCTTCGCGGTCTCGAGGCGCAGCGCGGTGGCGCCGAAGAGGCCGGCATCGTCGGCCATCTCGGCATGTTTGAAGAGGCGGCGCAGGCCGATGAGGTAGGGCGGCCGGGCGGGCAGATGCGGGAGCGCGGCGCAGAGGCCCGCATGCAGCACGGCATCGTCCTGCGCGCAGCGGCCGAGCGCCACCAGCGCTGGCCCGACGGAGATGGGCTTGCCCCTCGCGAGGGCGGTCAGCGCGGCGACGAGG
>NZ_VRVC01000196.1:0-5977 GCF_008040005.1 Methylobacterium sp. WL19 | reverse complement strand
GGTGAGGGGCGGGCGCGCGTGAAAACCGCGCAGGCCGGCGGCGCCGGCAACGCACTCCCGGCTCACGCGTAGGTTTGGAGGTTCTTTCCAACCCCTGCAGCGACCGGGAGCCCCCGCCGATGAGACATAAACCCCTGCGCGAGCAGGTGATCGTGATCACGGGGGCATCGAGCGGCATCGGCCTCGCCACCGCCCGCATGGCCTCCGCGCGGGGCGCACGTGTCGTCCTCGCCGCACGGAGCGGGGATGTCCTCGCCGGACTCTGCGAGGAACTCGGAGGCCCCGGCCGGGCCGTCTCCGTCGTGGCCGATGTGGGGTCCCGCGAGGATGTCCAGGCCATCGCCGACGCTGCCATCGCCACCTTCGGCGGTTTCGACACCTGGGTGAACGTCGCCGGCCTCACCGTCTACGGGCCGCTCTCGGCAATCGCCCAGGAGGACCACGAGCGGCTCATCCGGACGAACCTCTGGGGCACGGTGAACGGCTCCCTGATCGCGGTCGGGCATCTGCGCCGGCGCGGGGGAGCGCTCGTCAATGTCGGCAGCATCGCCTCCGACCTCGCTTTCCCGTTCCAGGGCCTCTACGCTACCTCGAAACACGCGGTGAAGGGCTTCACCGACACGCTGCGCATGGAGCTGATCGCGGAGGATGCGCCGGTCACCGTGACGCTGATCAAGCCCGCTTCCATCGACACCCCGCTCCCCGACCGCGCCCGCAACTACATGGACCGGCGCCCGACCCTGCCGCCGCCGATCTACCCGCCGGAGGAGGTCGCCAACGCGATCCTTCATGCGGCGGAGCATGGCCAGCGCGACATCATCGTGGGTGGCGGCGGCAAGCTGTTCGTCATGGGCAAGGACTTCGCGCCCGGCGCCTACGACCGGTTGGCCTCCGCCATCATCGCGCTCCAGCAGCGATCCGAGCCGGCGGAGCATTCCGAGGGAGCCTTGCACGCTCCGCGCGGTGCCGGCGCGGTCAGGGGCTCGCCGCCGTTTCCCGTCATGCGATCGAGCGCCTATACCCGGGCGACCCTGCATCCCCTCGTGACCCTGAGCGCGGTGGCGGGCCTGGCCGCCACCGCCGCCCTTCTCCTCGGCCGCAAGCCGTCCCCGCGAAGGCGGTCCTGAGATGGCGGGCGTGATCGACGGCCGGTCCCGGCGGGATGAATCGTCCTCCACGGCGCCGGTCCGGGCGGACAGGCCGCCACGCCGCTTCCTCGACGTCCCGGCCGGGCCGAGGATCGCCTACGTGGAAGCGGGGTCGGGGCCGGACCTGATCCTCGTCCACGGCGCAGTGATGACCCTGGACGACATGCGGCTCGGCCCGATGGAGGCGCTGTCGCGGCATTTCCGCGTGGTCGCCATCGACCGCCCCGGCCATGGCGAGAGCGAGCATATCCCCTTCAGCGATGCGTCGGTCTGGCGGCAGGCCGAGATCGTCCGTGAGGTCGCACGGGGCCTGGGGCTCCGGCGTCCGGTCCTCGTCGGCCATTCCTTCGGCGGGGCCGTCTGCCTCGCCTTCGGCATGGCCTATCCCGACGAGGCGGGCGGCGTGGTCGCCATCTCACCCATCTGCTTTCCCGAGCCTCGCCTCGAGCAGGTCCTGTTCGGGCCGCGCGCTAGCCCGATGGGCGGGGACGCGCTGTCCAGGATGCTCGCCGGCAGCGACGCTCTCCTGATGCCGTTGCTGTGGCGGGGCATGTTCCTGCCGCAGCCGATGCCGGCGCGTTTCGCCGCCGAATTCCCCTTCGGCCTCGCGGGCCAGTCCCGGCGCCTCGTCGCCGATGGCGAGAACGCCAACATGCTGTGGAGCGACCTCTCCCGCAGCGCGCTCGGCTACGCCACCTGCCGCGTGCCCGTGGCCATCCTGTGCGGCAGCGCCGACATCGTCACCAACCCGCTGATGCACGGGCGCCAAGCCGCGCGCCTGATCCCGGACGCGACCTTCCGATGGCTGCATGGCCTCGGCCACATGCTGCACCATTACGAGGTCGACGCGGTGGTGGAGGCGGCGCTGGACATCCAGCGCAGACGTGGAGATGAGGCGTGAATGGTGCCGCTGGGGAGCGTTGCCCGCTCATCGGCCCCCAGCCGCGACCGTCTCCCGGTCGAGGGCGTCGAGGTACGGCGCGGCCGCTTTCTCCGCCGCCGCCTCGATGGCGCGGTAATCGCGGACCAGAACCGTCCCGAAGGCCGTGAGCCGCGCGCCGCCGCCGCTCCTGCCGCCGATCTGCGCTTCGACCACCGGTCGGCCGAAGCCGGTGTTCACCGCCTCGATCAGCGTCCAGGCGCGCCGGTAGGACATGCCGAGGGCCCGGCCCGCCGCGGAGATCGAACCGTGCTCGGCGACCATTTCGAGGAGGCGGATCTTGCCGGGTCCGAGGCGGTTCCCGGGGCCGAGATCGATCCGGATGCTCAACGTCGCCATCTCACCGCCCCTCGCCGGGCCACACCCTGGAATCGTTCCGGTGAGGATCGACGATAGGCCAGGCCGTCGGGCGATCAATCCTTGAGCGACCGGTATGTTCAGATGTATATAGCGGCATGCCGGGACTTTCGTCGATGACGAGGTCGGGCGAGGATGGGGCGGGGTGGCACCGGGCCGCCTCGGCCAGCAGATCGCGGAGAGACGAGCATGTTCACCTGCACCGGCTACGCATCCACCAGCGCGGAAGCGCCGCTCTCGCCCTTCACCTTCCAGCGTCGCGACCCGGGCCCCTCCGATATCGAGATCGAGATTCTGTATTGCGGGGTCTGCCACTCGGACCTGCACACCGCCCGCAACGAATGGGGCGGCACGCTCTACCCCTGCGTTCCCGGCCACGAGATCGTCGGCCGGGTGACGCGGGTCGGCGCGGAGGTCTCGGCCTTCAAGGCGGGCGACCTCGCCGGCGTCGGCTGCATGGTCGCCTCCTGTCGCGAATGCGACAGCTGCAAAGAAGGGCTGGAGCAGTATTGCGTGCCCGGCTTCACCGGCACCTATAACGGCCCCGAGCCGCAGACCGGCGGACACACGTTCGGCGGCTATTCGAGCCATATCGTGGTCGACGGCCACTTCGTGCTGCGCATCCCCGAAAACCTGGATCTCGCCGCCGTCGCCCCCCTTCTCTGCGCGGGCATCACCACCTATTCGCCCCTGCGCCACTGGGGCGTGAAGGCCGGGCAGAAGGTCGGCGTGGTGGGGCTCGGCGGCCTCGGCCATATGGGCGTCAAGCTCGCCCACGCCATGGGCGCGCATGTGGTCCTGTTCACCACCTCGCCCGGCAAGGAGGCCGATGCCCGGCGGCTCGGCGCCTCCGAGGTGGTGATCTCGAAGGATCCCGACGCCATGGCGGCACAGGGCGAGACCTTCGACTTCATCCTCGACACCGTGGCGGCCGACCACGACATCAACGCCTATCTCGGCCTGCTCAAGCGCGAGGGCACCCTCGTGCAGGTGGGCGCTCCGGAGAAGCCGCTCTCGGTCAACGTGTTCAGCGTGATCTGGCGGCGGCGCAACTTCGCCGGCTCGCTCATCGGCGGCATCGCCGAGACGCAGGAGATGCTCGATTTCTGCGCCGCGCACGGAATCACCTCCGACATCGAGATCATCCCCATCGACCAGATCGAGACGGCCTATGGCCGCATGCTCAAGAGCGACGTGAAATACCGCTTCGTCATCGACATGGCGTCCCTGCCCAAAGCCGCCTGACGATCCGTCCCTGCCTGTCTTCGGGAAGCTCCCCTTCATGCGCCACGCCTTCCGTGCCCTCGTGCTCGCCGGTCTCGTCGTTCTGGCGCCTGCCGCCGGGGCGGCCGAGACGGCCACGGTCTTCGCCGCCGCGAGCCTGAAGAACGCCCTCGACAATGCCGGCAAGGCCTTCACCGCCAGGAGCGGCGTCGAGGTGAAGGCGAGCTATGCCGCCTCCTCGGCCCTGGCGCGGCAGATCGAATCCGGTGCCCCGGCCGATCTGTTCGCCTCGGCCGATCTCGAATGGATGGATTATCTCGGCAAGAAGAACCTGATCCGCGCCGAGAGCCGGGTGAACCTGCTCGGCAACCGCATCGTCGTCATCGCGCCGAAGGGTGCCGCGGCCGCCGACGTGCCGTTCACGGCGGAGGGCTTCGCCGCCGCGCTTGGACCCGACGGTCGTCTCGCCACCGGAGAGGTCAATTCGGTGCCCATCGGCAAATACGCGAAAGCCGCCTTCGAGACGCTCGGCCTGTGGGGAGGCCTGCAGCCGCGCCTCGCCCAGGCCGACAACGTGCGGGCCGCTCTGCTTCTGGTCTCGCGCGGGGAGGCGCCGCTGGGCGTGGTCTACGAGAGCGATGCCAAGTCCGATCCGGGGGTGAAGGTGGTGGGCGTGTTTCCGGCGGACAGCCATCCCCCGGTGGTGTACCCGTTCGCCGTCACGGCCGAGGCCAGGGGAGAGGGGGCCGCCAAGTTTCTCGACTTCCTGAAGAGCGCCGAGGCGAGGCCCTTCTTCGAGGCCCAAGGCTTCACCATCCTCGGCCCCAATTCCGCACGGTAAAAGGGAAACACCATGAAGATCAGCGCGCGCAACACCCTCAAGGGCAAGATCGTCGCCGTCGAGAAGGGCGCCACCACCGCCCATGTGAAGATCGAGATCGCCGACGGCACCGTCGTCACCGCCTCGATCACCAACGAGTCGGTGGATGCGCTCGGCCTCACCGTGGGCGGCGAGGCCTATGCCGTCGTCAAATCCTCCGACGTGATGATCGCCGTCGACTGAACGAGCCGACCCGCCTCATCCTGGCCGGCACCTTCGTTCCGGAGGAAGAGGCGGTCCCCCGCAGGGGCGGGGGAGGGGAGGTGACGCCGTGGCCTTGAATTTCACGCAGATGGGGGCCGCCGGCTGGGTCGCCCGGATCGATGGCATCCCCCTCTACCTGAGCGACGAGAGCGGCGCGGTGGACCGCGCCCAGGCCGATCTGGCGGCCAAGGTCGCCGCCTCGCTCCCGGCCGTGCGGGACGCGGCCTCGGCCTATCTCGACCTGTTCGTGGACAGGACGAAAGCCTGCGGCCGCTCGGACGAGCCATGGTGGCTGGACGAGATCGAGTTCCGCGACCCCGCCGGGGAGGAGGGTACCGCCTACGCGCTCCATTTCACCCTGGCCGGCGACGATGGCGGGCTGTGGACGGTCGAGATGCGGGCCTTCGAGGACGAGCACCGGCCGTTCCGGTTCGAGCGACGGCAGGGGTAGGGGCGGGCCTGTCAACCCCGACAGCCCGCGCTTCGGCTAATCCTCGGCGGTCTTGGCCGCGTTCCGCCGGGCGATGAGCCATGTCCCGCCCTCGCCGAGGGCAATGGCGAGGAAGCCGCCGACCCAGAGCGGGACGAGATGCGGACCGAGGGTGTCGCGGAAGGCGAACAGGCCGACGAGGCCGATGGTCGTGGCCGTCGATCCCGCCAGGGTCAGGATCTTCAGCGCCAGCATGGCGATCAGGACGTTCATCGGGCCTCCGTTCGACGAGGATACGACGGGCGGCATCCATGGGCAGATGGACGACACGGCCCGCCCGACATTCCGAGGGGTGGGGCTTCCCAAAGTGCAGGACCATGGCCCGTCCGCTCTGTCCAGGCCGGAGCGGCGCGCCGGCGTTAGAGAAGCACGAGGCTGAAACCGCGGAAGAGAGTCCCGGCCGGTGGCAGGCGGGCCAATGTGAGGGAAGGAACGGTCTCTTCCCCCTCTCGCCCCTGCCGCCGAAGACTTTGTGTCGATCGATCTCGAAAATCGAAATTCCATTTCGTTGACATGGGCGGCGCGTGTCTCATGATACGGATGTCATCTTGATTAGTCGCCAGGCGGCCTAGTCGAGGGCCGGAACAGACTTCATCGTCGATGGAACTGTAGTTCCGATCATTCCGCCCGATGCCGGGATCACGCCGCTTCTGCGAAGCGGTGACCGATATCCCTTGGCCGATATCCCTTGGCCGATGCCCCGCCCCGTTCCCCTTCCCGGAGCCACCCCATGT
>NZ_VRVC01000195.1:0-6008 GCF_008040005.1 Methylobacterium sp. WL19 | reverse complement strand
GCCTCCGCCCGCGGCGGGGGTGCTGCTGGCCGTGGTGGTGGTGCCGAGGCCGAGGCCGGCGGTGTCGCTGGTCGCGGTCAGGGTCGGAGCGGCGGCGCCGGTGCCGACGGCGTTCGACTTCACCTGAAGCTTGTCGCCCACGAAGGAGACGGTGGCCTTGACGCCGGCGGTGTCGAGCTGGACCTGGATGGCTTCGGCGACCTTGTCCTGCGTCGCCGCGTTGCCGATGGCGTTGCCGGCCTTGTCGAGGCTCGTGGACGAGATCGAGACGTTCTTGCTGGTAGTGCCGTCGCTGATGGAGAAGGCGCTCGACTTGCCGCCCGACAGGTCGATGGAACCGGCCGGGATGCCTGTCGCGGTCACGGGCGTCTCGCCGGCAACCGCCGAGCCGATGCCGAGCCCCGCAGCGCCCGTCCCATCGACGCCGCGCGTCAGCGTGACGGTGCCGCTGGTGCCGACTCCCTTCGACGTGAGCTCGAGCTTGTCGTTGTTGAACGCGGCTGTGACGTTGACCCCGGCAGCGTCGAGCTGGGCCTGAATGGCGGCTGCAACCTGATCCTTAGTTGCGGCTGAGGCGAGTGTTCCGCTGCCTGACGGTGTGCTCGTGCTGATAGAGATATTAGCTGTCTTGGTGCCATCGCCGACCGTGAAGGTGTTGGCCGTCGATGTCAGCGCCAGGGTCGCCGCTGCGGTGCCGGTAGCCGTCACCTTCGCTGCGGTGCTGGCGGACGGCGTGGTCGCGGCATTGGTGGCCGTCAGCGTGTTGGCGGTGCCGAGGCCGAGGCCGATCGTGTCGGAGGCAGCGGTGATGACCGGCGCGGCGGTCGCGCTGTTGGGACCGACGATGGTCAGCTTGTCGTCGGTGCCGATGTAGGCCGAGTAGCCGCCGGTCAGCTGCTTGTTGATCGCCTCGACGGCAGCTTTCTGGTTCGGGTTATTGCCGATGGCTTGACCGGAATTGTCGGTCTTCGTGGAGTCGAGCGTCACGGTCGTGCCGCCGACCGTGAAGCTTGCGCTCTTGCCTTCGAGGTTGATGTTGTCGCCGAGGGTAGTGGCGAGCTTAGTCGTGGCCGGCTTGCCGAACAGGCCGAGTTGATCGGTCAGGCCGGCACCCGATGTCACAACAACCGGAGCCGCCGTTGCCGCTGTTTTATCGTTCGTCTCGAAGGTGAGAACGCCGCTGTTTATCGAGGCCGTGACACCGGCAGCAAAACCATTCAGTTGTACATTGATAGCGTCGGCATAATTTGTGGCTGTCTGCGTCGAGTCACCGAATTTGGTACCATTGGCGAGGAGGCTGTCAGCGTTCAGAGTGATTTTGTGACCGGCGACCGTGAAGCTTGTGGTCTGCGTGTTGCTGACGTCCGCCTTAGCCGGGGGCGAGACAGTGAAGTTCGTCCGTCCGCCGACCGTACCGGTACCTGTACTTGCCGCTGCCGCGGCACCGTTCGGGACTCCGACTACCGTCGTCGTGGAATCCGCCGCCGCGGGATTGCCCGCGACCGGCGTGCTCGCGGTGAAGGTGCTGAAGCCGATGCCGGCCGCGCCGTTGCCGCCCGTGGTGTCGATGCCGCCGATCACGGAGATCTGCGCGTCGGGGCCGACATCGGCCGACTTGAACACGAGGCTGTTGGTGCTGGACAGTTCGACCGTCGCGGTCGAGCCGCTATCCTTGAGCTGCTTGTTGATGGCCTTCGCGACATTCTCCCGCGAGGCCGAGGCGCCGAGGGTGCCGCCGAGCTCGTCGGTGGCCGAGTTCTTGTCGAGCTTGACCTGGACCGAGGTGTTGCCGTCGCTCACCACCAGGGAGGCGCTGCCGGTGGAGAAATCCGTGGCGACGGCCAGGGCGGCATTGGCGGTGACGGTGGCGGAGGTCGGCGTGGTGGTGGACTTGCCGTAGCCGATATCGATGGTGGAATTGGCCGAGCCCGCCACGGTCAGGCTGGCGGCCGCGCCCGTCGTCGTGGTCGCGAAGGTGATGCGGCCGTCGGGGCTGGTGCCGGCCGAGACCTTGCCGGCCAGCGCGCTGTTGTTGGCGATCTGGCCGTTGATGGCGGTGAGGAGCTGCTCCGACGTGACCTTGGAGAGGTCGGTGCCGGACGAGGCCAGGGTCGCCGAATCGATGCGGATGGTCGACTTGTTACCGCCCAGGGTGATCTCGAGGGAGGCGTCCTTGGTCGGGCCGGAGAAGTCGAACGTGGTCTCGCCGGTGGCGCCGGTGGTGCCGAGGGAGGCCAGGGTCGAGGTGGCCGTCACCTTGGCGGCCTGCTCCTTCGCGCCGCCGCTGATGCCGCTGCTGCCGCCGGTCTTGTCGGCGAGCGCCTGACTGGCCGTGGACTTGGCGGTTTCGAGGAGCTTGGTGATCGAGGTGATGCCCTGGCTCGCCGCCTGGATCGCCTGGACGCCGTTGGAGATGCCGTCGAGCAGCGAGCTGATGTCGCTGGAGCGTGCCGACAGGCTCTGCGCCGTGAAGAAGTTCGTGGGGTTGTCCAGCGCCGAGTTCACCTTCTTGCCGGTGGAGAGCCGGCTCTGGGTGGTCGAGAGCAGGTTTGCCGTGTCCTGGAGCGAAAGCAGGTTCTGGCGCGTTGCGGATGTGAGGGTGATGCTGCCGGACATCGAGTGGATCCTGTTGATCGAGACATCGCCCTGTTGGCGACGCCCCAGACAGGGGTCGATCCACTTATCGAGACCTTAATGCGGATCTCGACTGTGCTTGTGTTGAGGGGCGTTTCGTCTCATCTAAGTGATGTTTTGTCTCAAAATGCTTTTAAGTTGCTTGATGTCTCAAACATAGTCGTTTTCGTCTCATAGTCGAGCCCTCCGGCGGGGCGTGCCGCTTGCCTTGGCCGCCGGTCCAATTCAGATGAGTGTGGCGGGAGACCGCAACTCCATCGGCCGACGATGCTTAATCGTCGCAGAAATAATTCGCTTTGATCCAAAAAATTGTTGATTAATCAATTATTAAATCGATAGTGTGCGCTAATTAATTCGCGCATCAACGCTTAAGTAGTCAAAGCTTTGAGCGTCTTAGCAGGGCTGGTCGTCATGATCGATGACATATCGCATGTTGATCGATGATGACCTCGATCATTTGTTCGCATTGGGATGGGTATTCTCGAATATCTCTGGATCGGTACTTCTTGGTGCCGTCCATGGGTCTGCGTTGCATTGAAGGCCACTGATCCGTGACGGACATTCTCTGCGACCGTTTCATCGCTCCCACCGATCCGGCTCTGCTGGCTCAGTCCTGGTGCAATCATCTCGCGCCGGTCTTCGAGGCCGAGCTCGCGCCGGATGCCGACCTGGCCTCCCCGATCTCCCTGACCACGTATCATTTCGGGGAAGCCCTGGTCGGTTCAGTGACCGCGCCGGCCCAGCGCCTGAAGCGCTCGGCCCGGACCATCGCCCGGCAGGGCGTCGACCACATCCTGATCCAGTTCTACACCGCCGGCCAAAGCCGGGTGGGCGCCGCCCGACGCTCAGTGGAGATCAACGCCTCCCAGCTCGTGGTCTTCGACCTCACGCAGCCGATCGTCAGCGAGGCCGGGCCGGTCTCCGCTACAACCGTGATGCTGCCGCGCAAGCTCCTCGGCGACCAGATCGCCACCATCGAGAGCCTGCACGGGAAACCCCTCGATTACCGCTCGGCTCCCGTGCGGAACCTGTCCTACACCTACCTGTCCGGCCTCGTGGCCAGTGCCGCCTCCACCGAGGCGCACCAGCTGCGCTACCTGTCGAGCGCGGCGGCCGATCTCTGCGCCGCCTGCTTCCAGCCCGACGCGAACCAGGCGCCGGCCCTCGACCGGCTCAACAAGGTCGCCATCTGCCAGTACATCGAGCAGGAACTGGCCTCGGAATCCCTCGGGATCGACGCGCTGATCCTTCGGTTCGGGCTCTCGCGGGCCACCCTCTACCGGCTCTTCGAGGAGGAGGATGGGGTCGCCAGCCACATCCGCGAGCGACGCCTGCTACGGGCGATGAAACTCCTCGGCGCGGCGGGCGGGCGCCCGCGCATCTCGTCGGTCGCCTACGCCACGGGCTTCTCCGACGAGAAGACCTTCAGCCGCGCCTTTCGCAGGCGGTTCGGATTCCTTCCGAGCGAGGCCCTGGCGGAGCGGGCGCTCGCGCATCGCGGCCACGACAGCGCCCCGGTGCTGCTCGGCTGGATGCGAAGCCTGAGCGCCTGAGCCCCGGGCGGGGTCGGCCGAGACGTCACCCGTCCGTTCGGCCGGAGCCCGGATCGGCGGCCTGGACCGGCATTGGCGCAATGCCCGCACGGTCTCGTCGCACAACCCCCGGCTCTTCGAGGGTAGCCGGATTTGACACGGTCCGATTTGAGTCGGCTTAGCCGAACAGTACCCCATAGCCCTCCTCGAACACCCGTCCGAGTTGGCGGCGGTAATCGGCATAGGCCGGCATGCCGGACGTCACGCGTCCGTAGCTGAGTTCCGGGCCGGCCGAAGCTTCGGGGATGAGGGCGAGCGGAGCCGCGGCCGGGGTGAGTTGCGTGCCGCGTCCCGCATGCAGCGTCGTGAGCAGCCCGAACATCTCGCCATGGATGGTCGGCCGGCAGAGCACGGCAAGGCGACACTGTCCCTGCCAATTGGTGACGAGATAGATCATGCCCGATTGGTTCGGCACCGCGACGCTGCCGGTCTGGGCGAAAGGCGCATCGCTTCGCTCGGCCTCGCGGAAGGCAAGGCGTGCGCTCGCCGCGTCCCACGCGATCTCGGTGCGATAGGCGAAAACCGCATCCGCCATGCCGAAGGAGGGCCGCAGCGTCAGATAGCGCCCTTCGAGCCAGGCGGCGGATTCCCGGGAATAGGAGCCGAGTTCGGAAGGAGCATGCCGCGTCTCCGGTGCTGCGCTGACGGGCTCGATGCCGTTGCGCAGGCGCTGGCCGAGCGCTTCCTCCAGGCGGATGGTGGTGGCGAGCGTGAAGGGGCGGCGGCCGGCCAGGGCCTTCTCCAGGGTGGAAATGCTGATCCGCGCCAGATCGGCGAGCGTTTGACGGGAGATCCGGCGACGGGCGAGCGCCTCGCGCACGGCCTGGGCAATGGCGCGGCTCTGGCCCTCGGGCAGCTCGGTTTCGGGTTCTTGCACGGTCTCTCGGCTCGTCGCTCGTCTCCGCAGAGATCCGCACGAAACCGCACAGGCTGGCAAGACATGGCCCAGTAAGAGGAGTGGTTCATTCCGTGTCGTCCACCGCCTCTGCCTCCACGACCAGGCGCAGCGGCCCCTGCACCAGGCCATCCAGAGGCCAGCAGGTCACGAGGGCGATGTTTCGTCCCGGGGCGGCCGGATCGATCCCCGATGCGTCCCAGGACACGACCCGGCTGCCGCTGATCCGGAAACGGACGGTGCGTCCGTCCCGCCGGGTCACCGAGACGACATCGCCCGGCTTCACCGCTGCGAGCACCGCGAATTGCGTATCGCGATGAGCCGCGAAGATGGCGGTGCCCGGTTCGCCCGCCTCCGGCGTCCCGTCGAGATGGCCGGGGCCGAAGGCCAGGGCCTGTCCGCTGCCGCCGCGCAGGGCGACGAAGCTCTGTCCCGCCACCGTGAGTCGTGCCACCGGCTCGGTATCGGCCGATGGCCAGGGCCGCACCGGGCGGCCCTCGACGAGGCTTCGGGCGAAGGCACGCTCGAGGAGCACCTGCGCGAGCGCGGCCTTGGCGGGAATCCAGGCGGCTCCGACCAGGACGCCGAGGCCCGCGAGGATGAGGAGGGTGGCGAGCACCCTCCCCCCGGTCACGCGGCGCATCGGACGCTCCGCACCCGGCGAAGGGTGAGCAATCCGCCGAGCAGCAGGACGAGACCCAAGAGGATCTGCGCCCGGGTGCCCGCCCCGGTCTGGGGCAGCGGGACCGCCTGGGCCGGGGCCGGAACCGTGGCCTGGGCCGGGATGAGAGCGGCGCGGCGCTCGACAGGTAGCGCAGCTGGTGCGCCTCGGTGGAGGCGGCACTGGCCACGAGGCCGGACAGGTAGGTGTAGGACAGGTTCCGCAC
>NZ_VRVC01000194.1:0-6020 GCF_008040005.1 Methylobacterium sp. WL19 | reverse complement strand
GGTTCGGAACGATCCCCGGCCGCTCCTCCGGTCGCTCCATCACCGGGCCGGCGGGGCGCGGGATCGCCGTGGGATCGGTGGAGCGGGCGCGCGGCAGGGCCGTCGCGTAGGGCGTGCGGAACTGGTCGTATTCGGCCCTCCGGCGCGGGATCAGCGAGGCGGGCCGGTTCCACATCAGGATCGCCTCGGCGGCGCCCGCCCGGTCACCGGCATTCAGGCGCCGCACGACGGTCGAGCGGCGGAACGCGCCCTCGCCGATGTTGAAGCAGAGGGAGACCAGGGCATCGAAGGCATGGTCCGGCAGATCGGCGGGTGCCACCGCCGCGACGGTGCGCACGAAGCGGCCGACATCGCGGGCGAAGAGCGCGTCGCATTCCGCCGCCGTCAGGCGCAGGCCCGGTGTCACCACGGGTGGCCCCGCCGCGCTGGTATGGCCGATGCCGATGGTCCAGATGCCGACGGAATCGCGGTAAGCCTCGAGGCGCCGTCCCTCGCGGGCAACGAGCACGGCATGGCCGATGGCGCTGAGATCCATGGTTCACTCCGGGTTTGGGAACGGGGAAGACGCGTCGTGCGGTGACGCGCGATCAGGAGGACATTGCCTCCCGGGCGGCTCAGGGCATTGCGAGGCCCCAGAACGCCGTGTCGGCGGCGAGGATGCCGCCCTCGGCGCCGGTGAACTGCGCGAACACCTCCACCGTGTCGCCCGCCGCCAGAGTGAGGGTGGCCGTGAGGGCGAGGGTCGAGACGCCGTCCACGAGACCGGTCACGCCCGCCCGGTGGCGGGGGGACGCCGCGCCGTTGCGGTAGAACCGGGCCT
The DNA here is from genome assembly GCF_008040005.1 of Methylobacterium sp. WL19. Lineage (NCBI taxonomy): Bacteria > Pseudomonadati > Pseudomonadota > Alphaproteobacteria > Hyphomicrobiales > Methylobacteriaceae > Methylobacterium > Methylobacterium sp. WL19. The sequence goes on along the minus strand of NZ_VRVC01000194.1, from coordinate 5,200 downwards.
GGAGCGCGGTGGGCGACGCGCTGCCGATCCTGCGGTAGGCGAGGCCCACGCCGAACGTGTAGGTGCCGGGCTCGGGCGCGACGAACCGGTTCGTCGCGGGCACGAACGCGCCCTGGTCGTTCACCTCGGCGGTGTTGAACGCCACCTTGGTCCAGGCGCCCGCCGGAATCGTCGCGTCCGCGCTCATGGCGGCGGCGAAGCGGGGCAGGTTGGTGAGGCGGGACCAGCGCGTCCCGTTATAGCCCTTGAACGCGGCGGCGGTGCCGTCGAACAGGATCTGTCCGGGCGCGAGCCCTGCGCCGGGCGTGCCGGCACGGGGGACGAGTTCGAGGGCGCCGTTGCCCCTGAACTTGACCACGGACCGGCGCGTGCTCGTGCCGATCTCCGTCGTCTGGAAGTCGACGAGCGTCCCCTGTGCCGTGGCCGTGAAATCCTCCTCGGCGAGGCCGTTGAAGGTGACCATGTTGCCGGAGAACCCGCCCGTCGCCTGGTAGCCCCGGCCGAAGAAACCGAAGAAGCGGTCTCCGGCGAGAATGCCGGTGGGGGCGGCCGGGGTGCCGCGGGCGATGCGCGTGGTGATGTTGGCCACCGGCGAGCCGGCGCTGTAGCATTCGAGCTGGAGCAGGGCGGAACTCGACGAGCCCGAGACGAAGAGCGGGGCGGCCGGCACCGGGCCGCCCGGTGCCGCGGCCGATCCGAATCCGACATTGCCGCTATTTCCCAGCGCCCGCCAGGCATGGGACCAGTTGTTGCCGTCCGCCGAGACCTTCGCCGTCAGGCTGTCGTCGCCCACGAGGCCGATCTCGGCCCGGCCGGAAAAGCCGGTCTGCATCAGCAGTGACAGGACGTTGCCCGTGGCCCCCTTGTTCAGGGCCAATCGCAGGTCGCCGGTGCCCCCCTCCGCCGTGGCGCGTGCGGTCCAGAGGGCCTTGTTGAGCTTGGCCGAGAACGGGTTCTCCGCATCCGCATGGGTGCCGAGGCCGAGGAGGACGAGGTTCTGCAACGCGGAGATCGTCCCGGCGAGGCCGGTCCAGGCGGTGCCGTCGAAGCGGTAGAAGGCGTCCTCGTCCGCGAGATAAGCGAGCCACCCCGCCCTCGGCGTGAGGCCGTCCCAGACCCCGTCGTGGAAATGGGCGATGTGGCCGGAGAGCCCGGTCCAGGCGCCGGTGGGCGCGGCGCCGGCGACGAGGTAGCGGTCTCCCTCCACGGGGGCAGGCGGCGGGGCCGTCAGGTCCTTGTCGAGGCAGGAGAGCTGCACGAGCCTGTCGAGGACCACCAGGGCCTCGTTGTGGGTGACGTGTTTTCCTGCCTGCGCCGCCGCGATCAGCGGCAGGGCGAGGTTGTCTGTCGTCAGCGACATGGGGTGACTCCGGGTCGGTCGGGTCGGTCGGGTCGCTCAGGCGGAGCGGACGGGCAGGAGGGCACGGCGGCTCGGGCCGGGTCCGGCGACGGTGCCGACCTGGGCGACGCTCACGTCGAGGCGGGTCTGCTTCGCGCCGAAATCGGCGCTCTCGTCGGCGTTGGCGTAGAGGAGCGCCGGCTCGGTCGTCCGGGCGGTCCGCAGGGTCGAGCCGTCCGCCGCATGGATTTCGACGAGGTAGGTCTCGCCCGGTTCGTCCTGCGGGATCTCCATCGGCTCCCAGCCATCCGCGTCCCGCCGCGCCCGGCGGAGCCAGGTCAGCCTGATCCCGCCGGCCTCGCGCCGCGCGACCGGATGCACCGGCGCGAGCGGAAGGAGCGGCAGCAGGCCGGCGCTCGCCTGCAGTTCGACATAACTCGGATCGCCGGGGTCGCGGGTGGCCGGCCCGATCCGGTAGCGGAACGGCCGGCCGGCCTCGTCGAGCCGGTCCAGCAGGGGCACCACCGCCCCGTCGTCGAGGCGCACCACGAGGCAGCCGGGCGGATTTGCGCGTCCGGCGAGCTCCTCGCTCCCCATCAGGCCGCGCAGCAGCCGGCTGAGGCGATAGGTGCCGGGGCCGATCAGTTCGGCGCCCGCCGCCGCGATGATCTCTATTCGACCATCCTCGCCCATGAGGGCGAACAGGTTGCCCCCCGCCAGCACGTCGTCCTCCGCGATGGAGGACAGAGCACCGGCATGGCGCAGGCGCACATCGAGCCGGGTTCCCCGGTCGAAGCGCCAGAGGGGTCCCGGCGGCAGCGGGGTCAGGATTTCGCCGAGGCAGGCCGGATAATCGACGATCCGGTGCAGGCCGAGGGGGCCGTCGGTGCCGGCCGAGCGCCAGACGGCCATCTCGCCGGGCCAGGGATCGGCCGAGACCGCGAGGTATTGCAGGATCGTCGGGCTGCCCCTGTCCACGGGGAGGTCGAACACGCGGGCGAAGGGCCGCCCGGCCATGGACGGGGGCGGCCGGAATCCCCTGTCGTCGGGATTTTGGGTCGCGCCGAGGCGAGACGGGTAGGCCGGCACCGCGCGGGTCTCGATCCGCCGCGCGCCGGCGCTGTCGGCGATCCGTACGATCCGATGCGGCAGCCGCGCGCCGGGCAGGGCCAGGAGGTCGCCGGGCACCAGGTCGATCCGGCGCGGGCTCACCGCGAAACCCGCGCTGTCGCGCCCGGCGATGGCCATGTCGAGGAGCGCCTCGGCCAGCGCTTCGGCGCTCCCCCGGCGGGTGACGATGGGCGCGTCGGCGTTGCTCTCGCGCCGTCTCAGGCCGGTGGGGCGGATCGCCGAGGCGGTGGCGGTCCGGTAATCGGCGCTCTGCCCGTTGCAGAAGGCGAGGGTGAGCGTGCGGGGCAGTTCTGATTCCTCGGCGCGGACGAAGCTCAATGGCGCCCGGTCCCGCTCGGTGAGCACGAGATCGGCGGCCGCCAGGACGATCGGGCTCTCGCGGCGCGGGCAGCGAATGTCGAGCCTGCCGCCCACCGCCGAGACGTCGAGCCCGTAGACCCGGGCCAGCGGCTCCAGGGCGCCGCGCGCCGACATCGGCCGGTCGATGACGTAACCGTCGAGCCAGGCATCGGCGGCGATCCGGGCCGGTGCCGTGATGCCGAGATCGGCGAGGATCGCGCCGATCAGGCGGTCGAGCTCCAGCCCCTCGATCCGTCCTGTGATCCAGTGACCCAGGGACCAGTTCTCCGCATCTGCCCAGACCATGTCGAAATCCGGAAAGGCCGGGAAGGGCCGCGCGTCCCAGCACCAGACGAAGACGGAGCCGGGCGACACCATCGGGCCGCCATAGACGGGCGAGACCGGGTTGTGAGCCGGCTCGAAACCCGGCAGCGCTTCATCGAAGCGGGTCAGGATGGCGGTGAGGCCACGGGCCTGGATCAGGTCGTCGCGCACGTTGGCCGAGAAGGGCGGGGCGGCGTTCTCGGAGGATTTCGCGTCGGGAAAGACGTTGGGGCCGTTGGTGCCCCTGTCCACGGCGGGCACGCCGATCTCGGTGAGCCAGATCGGCTTGGATCGGGGAATCCAGGCCGTGGTGCCGGTCTCGATCCCGCCGTCCCGCTCGCGATGCGGGTTCGACCACCAGGAGACGAGGTCCTTGGCCCGGTAGACCCAGGGCTTGCCCGCCGCGCCGTCGGTGATGGGGGTGCGCGCCTGCGCCCGCCGGTCGGCGTCATTGGCATAGTACCAGTCGAAGGCCTCTCCGGCCCCGAGGCGGCGCTTGAGATAGGCGGTGTCGTAGACGCTGTCGGTCTCGGCGAGGTCGGCATGGTCCGCGCCGTCGCGCCAGTCGCTGATCGGCGGGTAATAGTCGATGCCCACCGCCGCGATGGCGGGATCGGAAAACAGCGAGTCGAGGGGGAATCGCACGGTGGCCCCGCCGTCGCGGACATGGGCGCCGTACTCGGTCCAGTCGGCCGCGTAGACCAGGGCCACGCCGGCCCCGAGGCGGGCGCGCACCTCCTGGGCCAGCGCCGTGAACGCCTCCACGGCCGGATAGCGCCCGGCCTCGCCCCGCACGCGGGTGAGGCTCGGAAACTCGCTGCCGATGATAAAGCCGGAGAGCGAAACGCCGTCGGCCGCCCAGCCGGCGGCGAGGTCGGCGTAATGCAGCAGGAAGCGGCGGTATCCGTCCGGGTTCTGGAAGAAGGCCGCCACTTGCGCGGACGCAGCGGCGGTCCCGTCCGGGCTGCCCGGCTGGCCGGGGGCCGGGAAACAGGTGATGCGACCGCGCCAGGGATAGGGCGGCTGATGGAGCGCTCCCGCGTCGCGCGGATCGGGCAGGCCGTTGCCGGCGGGCACGTCCATCATCACGAACGGGTAGAGCACGACCTCGAGACCACGGCGGCGCAGCTCGGCGACGAGGCGGCCGAGCCCGGCATCGGAGGGCGTGCCGCCATAGGCAGCACCTCCCATGGGCGCGGTCGAGACCGTCTTCACCTCATCGCGGGTCAGCCCGGCGACGCTCCATGTGTCGCCAAGCGTCGCCTTGTCCGGCCGGTCGACCTTGGGCGTCACCGTGCATCGGCCCGCGCGCAGGTCGCTTCCGAACCAGCTCGCCACCACCGAGACGCGGGCGAGGCGCGGGCACAGGGCCTGGAGCGCGTCGAGGGAGGCGGTGACGTCCGTCGTGTCCTGGAACTGGAAGCGGTTGGCCGCCCGCGTGGCGCCGAAACCCGCATCCTCGGTGACGAGGCGGGGGTCGAGGCCGAACTCCGTCGAGCCGGGGATGAGGCAGACCGCGCGGACCATCCCGGCGAGCCCCTCCACCGGGCGGATCACCTCGAAGGCCAGTTGCGGCACCCGGTTGCCGAACTCGGCCAGCGCCATCCGCTCGAACACCATATAGGCGAGGCCGCGATAGGCCGGTGCTCGGTCCGCGCCCTCCTTGGCGACGATCAACGGATCGGGCGCCTGGTCGGCCCCGCCCCGGTGCAGGCGGTAATTCAGCGTGGTGAGGTCGATCTCGCGGCCATCGGCCCAGACCCGGCGGACATGGGCGATCTCGCCCTCGCACAGCCCCACCGCGAGGTCGGCGAAATAGGCATAGGTGGTGGTCACGGTCTTCTGGCCGGCGACGCCCTTGCCCCCGGACGAGGCGCGCTGGACGCTGGTATTGGCGACTTCCAGCGGGCGCGTCGCCCAGATCAGGGTGCCCCCTACCTTGGCGCGGCCGTAGACCCGCTTGATCGGCTCGCCCTCCGTGGAGGACAGCCCGGCCACATCGGTCAGGCGCGGCCCCTCCACGACGCGCGGCCCGGCCCGCGACCCGAACAGGGCGCTGTCGATCGC
>NZ_VRVC01000193.1:0-6178 GCF_008040005.1 Methylobacterium sp. WL19 | reverse complement strand
AGCCCCGGCTCAGAACCGCCCGCGGCGCCGCGCGTCGAGGCTCCACGGACCGGCGCCGGCCGCGGCGAGGTAGAGGAAGAGGAAGCAGAACAGGATGGCCGCGTCGCCGCCGTTGAGAGCCGGGAACTGGCTCTTGGGCGCATGAGCGATGAAATAGGCGAAGGCCATCTGGCCGGAGAGAATGAACGCCACCGGCCGCGTGAACAGGCCGAGGACGATCAGCGCGCCGCCGACGATTTCGAGAACGGCCGCGAACCAGAAGAGCGTGAACAGCGCCGGTGCCACCCCGCCGTCTAGGCGCACGGGGAATCCGAACAGCTTCTGCGTGCCGTGCTCCAGGAACAGGACGCCGGCGACGATGCGCAGGACGCTGAGAAGCCGGGGGCCCCAGGTTGACGAGATCGCGTTGAGGTTCATGCGGAAACAATCTCCGAGGGGGAGGGCCGTGCGTGCGGCCAAGCCTCCGCAATCAGCACGAAACCCCCTCCGCCGTCGACTCGCCGCGCGTGAGAAAAGTCACCGCGGCCTCTTTTGAAGCCGCGGTGCCGCTACAGTCCAGAATGCTTTCGAAGCATGGCTCCAGATTTACGGCTCCTTGAAGCCGTAATCCGGCACGCCTTCTTCGTTGTCATAATATTTATACGGCAAAAACTTTCCGGACAGGTTCATCTTCACCCGGTCGCCCTTGTTGTTGGGCTCTCGTTCCATGGTCATGTTGAAATCGATCGCCGACATGATGCCGTCACCGAAATCCTCCTGGATCAGTTCTTTCCAGGTGGTGCCGTAGACCATCACCAGCTCATAGAAGCGGTAGATCAGCGGGTCGGTGGGCGGCATCTGCGGGATTGAGCCGCGATAGGGCGCCTCGTTCAGCATCCGCTCCTCGGATTCGGTCAGGCCGAACAGCTCCGCCGCCTTCTTCGCCTGGGCCTTCGGCAGCTTCATCTGCCCCATGCAGGCGGCGGTGATGAGGATCGGCGAGAGTCCGCCGATCTCGGCCTGGATGTGCTTCCAGGTCCAGCCCTTCTCGCGCTTGATGTCGAGGAGCTTTTCCGTGAGGTCTTCGCGCTTCATGTGAGGTCTCCGATGAAGGAAGGTGGGTGAGAGGCGGCGCGCGGATCTGACAGGCGCCGATCTAGGAGGCGGCGGGGACGGGGATCGGCTCCGGCCCGTCCGAACCCGGCCGCACCACGGGCGGGTGGCGCTGGTCGTAGCCGGCCGGCATGGCGTCCCGCAGGCTCTTCGAGCGGCTGACGAGGAAGTCCATCAGGTGGTTGCGCAGGGCGTAATAGCCCGGCGCGTGATGGAGGTTCGCGCGCTCGCGGCGCTTGGGTAGCGGGTTCTCGACGATCTCCGCCACCTTGGCCTCGGGGCCGTTGGTCATCAGCACGATGCGGTCGGCGAGGTAGATCGACTCGTCGACATCGTGGGTGATCATGAAGACGGTCTGGCCGGTCTCGATGCAGATGCGGCGGACCTCGTCCTGCAGGGTGCCCCGCGTGAGCGCGTCCAGCGCCGAGAACGGCTCGTCCATGAGCAGGATCTTGGGCTCGATGGCGAGTGCCCTGGCGATGCCGACACGCTGCTTCATGCCGCCCGAGAGTTCGGACGGGCGCTTATGCTCGGAGCCGGCGAGTCCCACCGTGGCGATGGCCTTGCGAGCGCGCTCCTCCACCTCGGCGCGGGACGCCTTGCGCCAGCGCGAGGAGACCGCATAGGCGACGTTGCCGAGCACCGTGCGCCAGGGCAGCAGGGCGTGCCCCTGGAAGATCACGGCCCGGTCGAGGCTGGTTCCCTCGATCGCCTGCCCGTCGACGATGACGACGCCCTCGCTCGGCGCCTCCAGCCCGGCCAGGATGTTGAGCACCGTGGTCTTGCCGCAGCCGGAATGGCCGATCATGCAGACGAACTCGCCCCGCCGCATGGGCAGCCACAGGTTCTCGAACACGGTGTTTGGCTTGCCGCCGGGGGCGGGATAGCGCCGGGCGATCCCCTCGATGGAGATGAACTTTTCGGAGGACGACATGCGGCTGGTCCCGGCGGCGGGGTCGGGAGCGGCGCTCGCGGAGCGCCGCGCGAAGGGGATGAGCTTGCTCATGGCGCGGCCTCACTCGGGGAAGGTGACGAGGCGCTGCGCCCGGGCGAGCAACTGGTCGAGGATCATGCCCACGAGGCCGATGACCAGGATCGAGACGATCACATTGGTGATCGAGAGGTTGTTCCACTCGTTCCACACGAAGTAGCCGATGCCGGTTCCGCCCACGAGCATCTCGGCCGCCACGATCACGAGCCAGGCGATGCCGATGGAGATGCGCATGCCGGTGAGGATCGTCGGGGCGGCGGCCGGCAGGATCACCGTGAAGGCGCGCCGGATCGGCCCGACCTCCAGGGTCCGGGCGACGTTGAGCCATTCCTTGCGCGTTCCGGCGACACCGAAGGCGGTGTTGATCAGCATCGGCCAGAGCGAGCAGATGAAGATCACGAAGATCGCCGACAGGCTGGAATCCTTGATCGTGTAGAGGGCGAGCGGCATCCAGGCGAGCGGCGAGACCGGCTTCAGGAGCTGGATGAAGGGGTCGAGCGCCCGGCCCATCAGCGGCGACATGCCGATGAGAAAGCCGATGGGGATGGCCACCAGCACCGCGAGACCGTAGCCCAGCGCCACCCGGCCGATGGAATAGGCGAGCTGGATGCCGAGACCCTTGTCGTTGGGGCCGCGATCGTAGAACGGGTCCCTCAGGTGCTTCCAGGCGGTGGCGGCGACGTCGAGGGGCCCCGGCATCGCCGACTTGCCGGTTGTGGCGCTCGCACCCATGAGGGCCGCGTATTCCGGGTCCATGGCCTCGGTCTTGGCGACCCCGCCCACCGCGATCTGCCAGAGCAGCAGGAAGGCGGCGAGGACGGCCAGGGAGACGATGCCGGCGCGGAGCGAGAGTGAGGCCTTCATGGCTCAGCCCGCCCGCTTGATGGCGAAGGAGTTCAGGTACTCTTCGGGCTTGGCCGGATCGAAGGCCTTGCCCATCACCGAGAAGGATTTCGACGTGGCGGTCGGCGGGGTGAGGCCGGCCTCCTTCATCAGCCGGGCTGCGTCGGTGGCGAGATAGACCTTCTCGGCCACCGCCTTGTAGTCGACATCGCCCTTGATCTGACCCCAGCGCTTCATCTGGGTCATGATCCAGACCGCGAAGGACGACCACGGGAAGGCGTCGAAGTCGACGCGGTCGGGCACCTTGCGGACATTGCCGAGGCCGTCGGCGAAGGTTCCGGTGAGCACCTGTTCCACCACCGTCACCGGCTGGTTGAGGTAGTTGGCCGGCGCGATCTGCGCGGCGATCTCCTTGCGGTTCTCGATCTTCGAGGCATAGGCCGTCGCCTCGATCACGGCGCGGAGCAGGGCGGCGTAGGTGTTCGGGGTCTGGGTGACGAAATCCTGCGAGGCCGCGAAGGCGCAGCACGGGTGCCGGTCCCAAATCTCCTTCGACAGGATGTGGATGAAGCCGACGCCATCATAGACCGCGCGCTGGTTGACCGGGTCGGGGGCGAGGAACCCGTCGATGTTGTCGGCCCGCAGATTGGCGACCATGTCCGGCGGCGGGACGGCGCGGATCTGCACGTCGGTATCGGGGTCGATCCCGGCTTCCGCGAGGTAGTAGCGCAGCAGGTAATTGTGCATCGAATAGTCGAAGGGCACCGCGAGCTTGAAGCCCTTCCAGCTTTTCGGGTCGCGCCGGTCCTTGTGCTTCATCGCCAGGGTGATCGCCTGGCCGTTGACGTTCTCCACCGCCGGCATCGTGTAGGGAACGGGGTTCGATCCGACGCCGAGCGAGATGGCGATGGGCATCGGCGCCAGCATGTGGGCGGCGTCGTATTCCTTGTTCAGGGTCTTGTCGCGGATCACCGCCCAGCCGGCGGTCTTCACCACCTCCACGTTCAGCCCCTGCTTCTCGTAGAAGCCCATGGGTTTCGCCATGATGATCGGCGTGGCGCAGGTGATCGGGATGAAGCCGACCTTGAGATCGGTCTTCTCGGGCTTCGCCCCTTGCGCGAAGGCCTCGGCCACGAATTTCGTGGGCAAGAACTGGCTCACGGCGGCCAGCGCCGTCGCCGCGCCGACGCTCCTGAGGAAGGCGCGCCGCTGGGCATCCTCGGGGAACAGGGCCCGCATCACCGCGCCTTCGACGGCTCGCGTGATCGCGGCGTCGCCGGACAAGGCTTCGGCATCGTGCGCGGCTTGATCGCGATGGTTTCCGCAGGAGCAGCCGCCGCGCTTCAAGGTCAGCCGGGCATTGAACGGATCGTCGAAGAGCGCCATGTCGCGGACCTTTCTGCGGAGACGCTCTCTTCATGGCAAACGCTGTGCCAGCCGCAATTCCGATAAAAAGCGTAGCCTAAACAAAGGTTTGAGATAAAGACGCATGCTACGAAATATCGTCGATTACGGTTTTTCGTGACCTGTGCTACGAAATATCGTGATGGAAAGATCAGACGCGCCGACCGCCTCGCCCTATGGCTCCGCCTTCGACAGGGCGGCGGAAGCGATGCTGGTGCTCGATCCGGTGGCCGACGAGATCCGGGACGCCAACCCGGCCGCCGCGCGCCTGCTCGGCTACGATCCCGATGTCCTGCGGGGCATGCGCGTCACCGGCCTTCATCCCGAACAGGTGCCGACGCTGATCGTCTTCACCCAGGCCGTGCAGGCGCGGGGGCGCGACTGGACCCACGCCCTCTCGCCGAGGCACGCGGAAGGGCACGGCCTCCATGTGGAATATAGCGGGACGATCCTGCCGGGTGAGCCGGCGCTCCTCCTCGTCAGCCTGTTCGACCTCGACGAGCGTCGCCGCCGCCTCGTGGATACGGAGGCCGATGCGCATATGCGGGCCGGCCTGTCCGAGTGGCAGCGGATGGAGCGGATCTTTCGCGATATCGAGCGCGAGAACCAGCTGATCCTGCGCGCGGCCGGCGAGGGCATCTACGGGGTCAATGCCGAGGGCATCACCACCTTCATCAACCCGGCGGCCGAGCGCATGCTGGGCTGGGACGCGGCCGATCTCGTCGGGCGCGACATGCATGCCACCGTCCACCACAGCCACCCGGATGGCTGCCATTACCCGCACCAGGATTGCCCGATCTACGCCGCCTTCCGCGACGGGGCCGTGCATCAGGTCGACACCGAGGTGTTCTGGCGCCGGGACGGCACTCCGATCTTCGTGGAATACACCTCGACGCCGATCCGCGACCGGGGCCGGCTCCTCGGCGCGGTCATCGTGTTCCGCGACATCAGCCAGCGGCGGGAGGCCGACGAGCGCCTGCGCCAGGCCCTGGCGGAGGTCGATTCCCTGCGCCAGCGCCTGGAGCTCGAGAACGCCTATCTGCGCGAGGAAATCCGCGAGGGCGGGCACCACCAGGGCATCATCGGCCGTTCTCCGGCCATCGAGGCGACCCTCCGGCAGATCGACCTCGTGGCCGGCACCGACGCCACCGTCCTCGTCACCGGCGAATCCGGCACCGGCAAGGAGCTCATCGCCCGCGCCATCCACGAGGCGAGCCGCCGTCGGGACCGGCCGCTGATCCGGGTGAACTGCGCGGCGATCCCGCGCGAGCTGTTCGAGAGCGAGTTCTTCGGCCACGCCAAGGGCGCCTTCACCGGCGCCCTGCGCGACCGGGTCGGGCGGTTCGAACTCGCCGATGGCGGCACCCTGTTTCTCGACGAGGTCGGGGAAATCCCCATCGACCTGCAGGGCAAGCTCCTGCGCGTGCTGCAGGAGCGGCAATTCGAGAGGGTCGGCGACGAGCGGACCCGCCTCGTCGACGTCCGCCTCGTGGCCGCCACCAACCGCGACCTCAAGGCCGAGGTGAAGCGGGGGCGCTTCCGCGAGGATCTCTACTTCCGCCTCAACGTCTTCCCCATCGCGGCCGTGCCCCTGCGCGAGCGGCCCGAGGATATTCCCCTCATCGCCCAGCACTTCCTGAAGGGCGTGGCCCGGCGCCTCGCCATGCCCGACCTGCGTCTCACGGAAGGCGATGTCCGCCGCCTCGCACGCTACGACTGGCCAGGCAATGTCCGCGAGCTGGAGAACATCGTCGAGCGGGCGGCGATCCTGGCCGTGCGCGGGCGGTTGCGGTTCGACCTGCCCGAGGCCGAGGGCAGCGGTCCCGTCGAGGGGCGGCGCCCGCAGGG
>NZ_VRVC01000192.1:0-6185 GCF_008040005.1 Methylobacterium sp. WL19 | reverse complement strand
GCCGCCGCGGGCGACCGCCCGGCCCGCGGCGGCCTCGCGATCCACCGCCTGGTGCCGTGGTTCATCCTCGCCTTCCTTGCGCTCGCGGGCCTTCGCTCGACGGGCCTGATCCCGCCGGTTGCGCTCGCGCCGATGTCGGAGACCGCCAACGTGCTGACCGTGGTCTCGATGGCGGCGCTCGGCCTCGGGGTCGACGTGCGCAGCGTCGCCAAGGCCGGGGCGCGGGTGACCCTCGCGGTGGTCGCCTCGCTCCTCGCCCTCGGCGCCGTCAGCCTCGGCCTGATCCGCGTGCTCGGCCTCGTCTGATCCGCGCTATGGCATCGATCCAACTCCTTGATGAAAGAACTGCCGTGACACGTTCGTCCCAATCTTCGTCCGAGGCGGTCGCGCAGGGGACGGGATGGTTGATGGGGCCGGGTCGCGAAGCGGCGGACGCGGCAGCCCTTCTCGACGGGTTCAGTGCGTGCCTCTCGGGGCTTGGCCTGCCACTGGCCCGCGCCACCACCCACGCGCCGACCCTGCATCCGTCGTTCCGCTGGGTAATGCGCGTCTGGCATCCAGGAGCGTCGAGCCTAGCCTTGCGTCGCCGCCACGGCATCGAGAGTACGCCGACGTTCCACGGCAACACCGTCGAGCGCGTAGTCGAGACCCGTACCCCGTTCCGATGCCGTCTCGACGGGGATGGGCCGCTGCCGTTTCCCGTGCTCGGCGAGCTTCGCACCGAGGGTCTAACCGACTACCTCATCGTGCCGCTGCGCGCCGCGCGTGGACGCATGGGCGCCGCCTCCTGGGCCACGGCGAGACCGGGCGGCTTCACGCCGATCGAGATCTGCACGTTGCTGGCGCTGGTCGAGCCGTTCTCGCTGCTGTTCGAGATCAAGGCGCTCGACGACATGCTAGGCGCGGTGCTGAGCGCCTATGTCGGACGCGACCCGGCGCGGCAAATCCTGACCGGCACGGTGCGGCGCGGCGACGTACGCTTGATGCGGGCCGCGATGATGCTGACCGACCTGCGCGGGTTCGGCGAACTGTCCGACCGGCAAAGCCCCGACCGTGTCGTGGCCGCCCTCAACCGGATGTTCGATGCCATCGTGCCGGCCGTCGAGGCGGAAGGCGGCGAGGTGCTGAAGTACATCGGCGACGGGCTACTGGCCGTGTTCGATGCCGATCGCGACGAGGCCGAGGCGCGCAGTGCCGCCTTGCGTGCCGCCGAGGCCGCGCTTGATGCGCTTGCGACCCTGCGCAACGGTGACAGGGCTGCCTTCGAGGTCGGCGTCGCACTTCATGTCGGGGAGGTCGCCTACGGCAATATCGGCGGCGGCGACCGGGTCGATTTCACGGCGATCGGCCGCGATCTCAACGTGCTCGCCCGCGTCGAGCGCCTGTGCAAGACCTACAACACGCCGCTGATCGCCACCGACACCTTCATCGACGGGTTGGCACATGCCCTTGAACCGCTCGGCACCGTCGCCTTGCGCGGTTTTTCCGAGCGTCACGCCCTGTTCGGGTGTCGCAGGACCGCGCCCGTCGGCGCGCCGGCGGCGTGACGCCGAGACGGCGTCCTTGATCGTCCCATTGGAGATCGAAACTTCTCAAATCATCGCGTTTGGAGATCGTTCGTATCGCGAAAGACCGTTGGTGGGAATAAATCGTATCCCGTAGCATCTCCCTGGTCGCGAGGAATCGCCACGGGTCCGATGCCTTCGAACGCATCGACGCCGACATCCTTCAAGGGGAGAGACCATGCACGGACTGGACAGACCGATGAACCGCCGCCTCGTCCTGGGTGGCCTAGGGCTCGGAAGCCTCGGCGCCGCCATACCGGCCTGGGCGGCGGGCTCGGTGAAGCTTCCGCTGCCCGGCGGCCCGGACGAGCGGGCGCTGACCACGGCCTTTCCGGGCAAGGCCGAGATGATCCTCCAGCGCACTCATCCGCCGCTACTGGAGACGCCGTTCTCGGTGTTCGACGAGGGTGTATTCACCCCCAACGACCGCTTCTACGTCCGCTGGCACTGGGCCTCGATCCCGACCGAAGTCGATGCCGGCACCTTCCGGCTTAAGGTCCACGGCCATGTCGAGAAGGAGCTCTCGCTCTCGCTCGACGCCATCGCCGGCCTGCCGCGCTTCGAGATCGCCGCAGTGAACCAGTGCTCGGGCAATTCGCGCGGGTTGTTCGAGCCGCGGGTGACCGGCGCGCAATGGGCAAACGGTTCGATGGGCAACGCCCGCTGGACCGGCGTGCGCCTCAGGGACGTGCTCGAAAAGGCCGGGGTGAAGGCCGGTGCCGTGCAGGTGCGCTTCAACGGCCTCGACGAGCCGGTGGTCGACGACGCGCCCGACTTCAAGAAGTCGCTCGATCTCAAGCACGCCAACAATGGTGAGGTGATGATCGCCTACGCGATGAACGGCGAGCAATTGCCGCTGCTCAATGGTTTCCCGCTCCGGCTCGTGGTGCCGGGCTGGTACTCGACCTACTGGGTCAAGATGCTGTCCGACATCGAAGTGCTGGACAAGCCCGACGACGGGTACTGGATGAAGACCGCTTACCGCATTCCTGACGTGCCGGGCGCTAACATCAAGCCCGGTCAGACCGGCTTCAAGACGGTGCCGATCAACAGGATGGTGCCGCGCTCGTTCGTCACCAACCTGACCGATGGCGCCAAGGTGGCGGCCGGAACGCCGGTGGCGTTGCGCGGCATCGCCTTCGGCGGCGATTGCGGGGTGAAGGCGGTGGACTTCTCAGGCGACGGCGGCGCGACGTGGTTCCCGGCGCAGCTCGGCGCGGACGAAGGCCCCTACAGCTTCCGCCGCTTCGACGGCAGCTTGCCGGCATTGGCTGCCGGCAGCCACACGGTCAGGGTCCGCTGCACCAACACCAACGGCGTCGCGCAGCCCCTGGACCGGGTCTGGAACGGGGCCGGCTTCATGCAGAACGGCATCGAGGCCGTGTCCTTCCAGGCCGCTTGAGGAGAACAGCCATGAACCCGATCCGCCCTGCGGCCCTCATCGCCGCCCTCATACTGTCTCCCCTGGTGGCGTTCGCCGCTTCGGCTCCCGAGCCGATGCGCTTCACCTCGCAATCGATCGAATTCCCGACTTCCGACCGGATCTTCCCGGACGGGCCGGGGGCCGAGGCGGTCAACAACAACTGCCTCGCCTGCCACTCGGCCGGGATGGTGCTGACCCAGCCCAAGCTCACGAAGGCGCAGTGGACCGAGACCGTGAACAAGATGGTTCACGTCTACAAGGCGCCGGTCGATCCGGCCGACGTGCAGACCATCGTCGACTACCTCACGGCGTTGAAGCCGACGCCCTGAACCCCCGAATCCCGAGGCCGCCGCGTTTTTTTCGCCGGCCTCGGGGAATAGACCGCGCCCTCCGGCATCTCCCCAGGGCGATGCACGGCCAAACCGGTCTCGCATCACGCAATCCGAATTAGAACCAGCCCTCACGGCAGGCCCCGGCCGCCGAACGAGCGCGCATGCCAGAGAGACACGCTTCATGACCCACGTCCGCACCAGCCTCCGCGCCCTCCTCGCCGGAGCCGCCTTGCTCCTCGCCCAGGGCCAGCCCGGGTCCGCCGCTGGCTTCGACGGCGCGATCAAGAACAACGCCCTGGCGCTGAACGCCGCTGGGACCGTCGCCGCTGTGTCGAACAGCGAGGAGAGCGCCGTCATCGTCTACGACGTCGCCAAGGGCACGGTGCTGCGCCGCCTCGACGGCTTCGTCACGCCGCGCAACATCGTTTTCGCGCCGGACGGCGCCCGCTTCTACGTCTCCGACAGTGGCACCGGCCGGATCACGGTCTATGAGACCGCCACCGGCAAGGAAGCCGGCGTTCTCGCCGCCGGCCCCGGCGCGTTCGGCACGGTGCTCTCGGCCGACGGGGCCAAGCTCTACGTCAACAACGAGGCCGCGAGCACGCTGACCGTGTTCGACACCAGGACCATGCTCGCCGAGGCCGTGATCCCCGGCTTCGCGCAGCCGCGCCAGGGCGTGAAGCTGTCGCCTGACGGCAAGACCGTGTTCGTCACGAACTTCCTTGGCGACAAGATCACGTTGGTCGATACCGCCACCAACAAGATCACCGGTGAGATCGCCGGGTTCGACAAGCTGCGCGCCATCTCGATCACCAAGGACGGCAAGACGCTTTTTGCCGCCAACAGCGGCCGTAATACCATCGGCGTGGTCGATGTCGCCGCCCATAAGGTCACCTCCGAAGTGGAAGTGGGCAAGGACCCCTACGGCGCCGCACTGACCCCGGACGGGCGCTTCGTCTATTCGGGCAACCTGAAGGACAACTCGCTCTCGGTGATCGACACCGGCACCCTCAAGGTCGTCGCCACGGTGACCGGCCTGAACGAGCCGCGCCAGGCGATCGCGTTCTCGGCCGACAACGCCCATGCCTACGTCCTCAACCGCGACCTCAGCGTCGCCGTAGTGGACCGGGCGAAGAACGCGGTGGTCTCGACGATGAAGCCCTGAGGCGACGCGCGCCGGGGGCCTTATCGCCCCCGGCGCGTTCTCGTCGTCGATACGTCACGAACGCAGGACAAAAACCCCATGCTCGGCCTGTTCCAGCGCAAGGACCGCCTCATCGTGCACGGCGAGGCGCCCTACAATGCCGAGCCGCCGCTCGATCGCCTGCGGGCGGCCTTCCTCACCGACCAGGCCGACTTCTACGTCCGCAGCCACGGCGACATCCCGGACCTCGACGCCGACGGCTACCGCCTGACTGTCGACGGGATGATCGCGACGCCCCTCGAATTGTCCGTCGCCGATCTGAAGGCACGCTTCGCGCACGTCACCGTCACGGCGGTGATGCAATGCGCCGGCAACCGCCGGGCCGACATGCTGGCGGTGGCCCCGGTCGCCGGCGACCCGTGGGCGGCCGGCGCCATCGGCAACGCGGAATGGACTGGGGTGCGGCTCGCCGACGTCCTGCACGCCGCCGGGATCGATGCGGGCAGTCCGCGCCACGTCGCCTTCGAGAGCCACGACCGTATCGCGGGGTCGGACATACGCTTCGGCGCCTCGATCCCGCTCGCCAAGGCGCTGGCGCCCGAGACGCTGCTCGCCTTCGCGATGAACGGCGAGCCTCTCGCCCCCGAGCACGGCTATCCGTTGCGCGTGGTGGTGCCGGGATTTGCCGGCATCCGCAGCCCGAAATGGCTCGCCCGCATCACGGTGCAAGACCGGCCCTCCGACAACCCGATGCAGGCCGACGACTACAAGCTGTTCCCGCCCGACGTGACGGCTGAGACCGCCGACCCGGCCCAGGGCATCACCATCGAGGCGATGCCGTTGAACAGCGCGATCTGCGAGCCCGCCCGCGGCGCGGCGTTGAAGTCCGGCCGGCACGCGATCCGCGGCTACGCCATCGCCAGCGACCGCTCGATTGCCCGCGTCGACGTCTCGACGGATGGCGGCCGCAGCTGGGCGCAGGCCTGGATCGACCGCGATGCGGACGCGCCCTACGCCTGGACGTTCTGGCAGATCGACAGCGAGCTGACCGCGGGCGAGCACGAACTCGTGGTGCGGGCCTGGGATTCCGCCGGCCAGACCCAGCCTGCGGCGCCGGACGACACCTGGAACTACAAGGGCTACCTCAGCGCCGCATGGCACCGGGTGCGGGTGACGGTGGCCTGACCGTCACGCCCGGAGCAGGGCGGTGGCCGCAAGGCCGGAGATCGCGATGAGCAGGGCCGCGATCCCGACGGTGAGGATGCGCGGCATCATCGGGATCTCGGCATGGGCGAGTCGCGCCCGGATCGCCCGGTCACGCCACGCGGCGCCCGCGAACGATGCGAGCGCACAGGCGATCAGCGTGAGCGAAAGCACCTTCAATGGCCAGACCGCCAGCACCTCCCGCAGGAAGCGCTGCGCGGCCAAGCCGACGCCGAGGAAGGCGAGCCCGGTGCGAAGCCACGCCACGAAGGTGCGCTCGGCTGCCAGCACGGTCCGGTCCTCGGCGAGCCTGACCCGCGGGTCGTCGGGGTGCACGGGTTTCGCAGGATCGCTCATCCGGCATCCGCCGTCGCGATCAGGTCGAGCAACGCGTCGGCGGCCCGGCTGCGGTAGCGCTCCTTGTGGCGCAGCACCCGGAACGGCCGGCTCGGCAGGGCGAACGCCGCCCGCACCAGGGTTCCGGTCCGAAGCGCGGCGGCGACCACGGTCTCGGACAG
>NZ_VRVC01000191.1:0-6186 GCF_008040005.1 Methylobacterium sp. WL19 | reverse complement strand
GTGCCGGCGCCTTCTGCGGCGCCTGGGCGAAGCTGACCTGCGAGACCAGGGCGGAGGTACCAAAGGCGAGGGACGCTGCCAGCAGTGCGCGAGTGGTGCGGCTCATGGATGTCTCTTCCTGTTGCGTGGTTGGGGAAGGGCCGTCATCGGCGGAGCGGGTCCGGTCGTGACGGATGGCTTCGTCCGTCGGCACGAAGGCGGGCCATGTTGCCGAGCTTCGGGGCAAAACAGTGATCTCGGCGCCGATGCCGATCACGGTTTCGCGGGAATGCCGCCGATCTCGACCGGGGGTGGCACTCCCGCGCAACCACGCCACATTCCCGCGCAACCTTGGCAGGATCGCAGCCGACGGATCACCGCGCCTCATGCTTTCACGCTTCCTTTCCGGCGCTTGCGCCCTGTTGCTGCTGCTCGGCGCGGCGACTGCCCAGGACAGGGCGTCAGGCACTCCCATGCAGGACGGGACCGGCGACTTCGCGCGCGAGGCCTCGGCCCTCATGGACTCGCACGCCAGGGGCGGCGTCTTCTCGGGTGCCGTGATCGTGGCGCGGGACGGCATCCCCCTGTTCCGCCGCGCCTACGGCATGGCCGACCGCGAATGGGCGATCCCCAACACGCCGGACACAATGTTCCGCATCGGCTCCATCACGAAGCAGTTCACCGCGGCGGCGATCCTGAAACTCGCCGAGGCCGGTTCCCTCTCCCTCGACGATCCCGCCATCCGCTACCTGCCCGAACTGCCGCCGGCCTGGGCGCCGATGACGATCCGGATGCTCCTCAACCACAGTTCCGGCCTGCCCAACGTCACCGCCCTGCCGGGCTACGCGACGCAGCTCGGGCGGATCGAGCGCTCGCCGATGGAGACGGTGGCCCTCCTCTACCGCGAGGATCTGCTCTTCCCGCCGGGGACCGGCCACGAATACAGCAATACCGGCTACATCCTCCTCGCCGGCCTGATCGAGCGGATCACCGGCCAGAGTTTCGCGCGCTACCTCAACGACGCCATCCTGGCACCGGCCGGATTGGCCTCGACCCGGGACGCCGATCCGGGCGCCATCATCCCCCGGCGTGCCGCCGGCTACCGCCGCGTCTCGGGCGAATGGCGCCACGCCCTGCCCCTGGCGGCCAGCGCTCCGTCGGGTGCCGGCATGCTGGCCTCGACCCTCGACGATCTCGTCGCCTGGGACAGGGCGCTGTTCTCCGGCCGTGTCCTGTCGGAGGCGTCGCGCCGGGCCATGGTGACGGATTACGGCCACGGCTACGGCCTCGGTTTGTACATCGGCACGGCCTACGGGCACCGCCTGTGGTCGCATGGCGGTTTCATCAGCGGATTCAGCGCGATCAAGGATGCCTACCCCGATCTCGGCCTCACCATCGTGGTGCTCGGCAATTCCGAGATCGTGCCGGCCCAGGCCCTCTCGCGACAACTCGCGGCCCTCTATCTCGGCGAGCCCGCGCGCACCGAGATCAGCGTCGGCCAGACCGTTCTCGACCGCTATGTCGGCTTCTACCGGACGGGCCCGCGCTCGGTCCTGGGCGTCACCCGCGACGGCGACCGCCTCACGGCGCAGGCGCTCGGTCAGGGATCGACCGAGTCCCGCATCACCCTCGTCGCCGAGAGCGACAGGGCCTTCGTGGCGGAGAACGGCGCGATCCGCGTGGCTTTCGACATCGAACCGGACGGACGCGCCACGGGCGTGATGATCCACCGCGACGGCATCGAACGGGCCGGTCCCAGGATCGACCGGGCCATCGCCCGGCGGATCACCGCCCGGCGCTTCACCCGGCTGCCGTCGGGACGGTGAGTGTCTTGCCGAACCTGTTTGGGTTGTTCGTCCAAGGCTTTACCTCATCCTGAGGTGATCTGATCGGATGATCGATTTTGGCAGAACTCCCGCTGCGGAACCGCACTCCCGGAGATAACCGCCGGTGATCGAGAGTTTTGCGAGGCCTTCCAAATCGCCTGCCCACGGCATCGCCAGACCGCCGCAGAGGCGCTAGACTGCCTCAGCGCGTCGCTCCCCGCCACAGAAGCGGGACCACGCGCCGATCCGCTCGATGCCGTCGATCCGAGCCGGTTAGGCCAAAAGTCTATCTTGATTTGGCAATCCGCCCGGCTTCTGCTGGCGCATACAAGAACAACACGGAGGAAACGCACATGAACAAGCCCGAATTCCTGTCGTCAGGTACCAAGGCGCCGTTCTCGGCCCGTTACGAGAACTTCATCGGCGGCCAGTGGGTCGCCCCCGTCGCCGGCCGGTATTTCGAGAATACCTCGCCGGTCACCGGCCGCGTCATCTGCGAGGTCGCCCGTTCGGATGCGCAGGACGTGGAGAAGGCCCTCGACGCGGCCCATGCCGCCAAGGAGGCCTGGGGCCGCACCTCGCCGGGCGAGCGCGCCCTCATCCTCAACCGCATCGCCGACCGGATGGAGGAGAATCTCGACCTGATCGCCCTCGCCGAGACCTGGGACAACGGCAAGCCGATCCGCGAGACGACCAACGCCGACATCCCGCTGGCCATCGACCATTTCCGCTACTTCGCCGGCTGCGTCCGTGCGCAGGAAGGCTCGATCTCCGAGATCGACCACGACACCGTCGCCTACCATTTCCACGAGCCGCTGGGCGTCGTCGGCCAGATCATCCCGTGGAATTTCCCCATCCTGATGGCGGTGTGGAAGCTGGCACCCGCGCTCGCCGCCGGCAACTGCGTGGTGCTCAAGCCCGCCGAGCAGACCCCGGCCTCGATCCTCGTGGTCGCCGAGCTCATCGCCGACCTGCTGCCCGCCGGCACCCTCAACATCGTCAACGGCTTCGGCCTGGAATGCGGCAAGCCGCTCGCCTCCTCGCCCCGCATCGCCAAGATCGCCTTCACCGGCGAGACGACGACGGGCCGCCTCATCATGCAATACGCCTCGCAGAACCTCATCCCGGTGACGCTGGAGCTCGGCGGCAAGTCGCCGAACATCTTCTTCGCCGATGTGGCCAACGAGGATGACGACTTCTTCGACAAGGCCCTCGAAGGCTTCACCATGTTCGCCCTCAACCAGGGCGAGGTCTGCACCTGCCCGAGCCGCGCGCTGGTGCACGAATCGATCTACGACCGCTTCATGGAGCGGGCGATCAAGCGCGTCGAGGCGATCACCCAGGGCTCGCCCCTCGACCCCGCCACGATGATCGGCGCGCAGGCCTCCTCCGAGCAGTTGGAGAAGATCTTGTCCTACGTCGATATCGGCCGCCAGGAGGGCGCCGAATGCCTCACCGGCGGTGAGCGCAACGTGAAGGACGGCGAGTTCGCGGAAGGCTTCTACATGAAGCCCACCGTGTTCAAGGGCCACAACAAGATGCGGATCTTCCAAGAGGAGATCTTCGGCCCCGTCCTCTCGGTCACCACCTTCAAGGACGATGCCGACGCGCTCTCCATCGCCAACGACACCCTCTACGGCCTCGGCGCCGGTGTCTGGACCCGCGACGGAACCCGCGCCTACCGCTTCGGCCGCGCGATCCAGGCCGGCCGCGTCTGGACCAACTGCTACCATGCCTACCCGGCCCATGCGGCCTTCGGCGGCTACAAGCAGTCCGGCATCGGCCGCGAGAACCACAAGATGATGCTCGACCATTACCAGCAGACCAAGAACATGCTGGTCAGCTACTCGGCCAAGAAGCTCGGCTTCTTCTAGGCCTTCACGAACGAGACCACCTTGCCCCGGCCGGAAACGGCCGGGGCTTTTTCATGCCCTGATCTCTGCGAAGACGCTATTCGCGCCAGCCGTAATCCCGCGCATGGGCGGCCGCCCGGTGGAACACCAGCCGGCGGTCGTATTCGAGCGGGTCCTTCGGCTGGACCAGGGCGCCGGGGGGCACGTTGAGCCAGTCGACGAGGCGCGTCAGCATGAAGCGAAGAGCGGCACCCCGACACAGAATCGGCAGCGCCGCGACCTCGTCGTCCTGCAGGCGCCGCACGGATTGGTAGCCGGCGATCATCGCCTCGCCCTTGTCCGGGAAGAACCTGCCGTCGGGCTCGAAGCACCAGGCATTGAGGCAGATGGCGAGGTCGTAGGCGAAGGCGTCGGTGCAGGCGAAGTAGAAGTCGATCAGGCCCGACAGGTCGTCGCCGATGAAGAACACGTTGTCGGTGAAGAGGTCGGCATGGATCACGCCGGAGGGCAGGCCGCGCGGCCAGCCGGCCCGGAGCACCGCGAGGTCGCCGCGCACGCGCTCGGTCAGACCCTCGGACACGGTGTCGGCGGCGGGGCCGGCAGCCTCGAACAGCGGCTCCCAGGATTCCACCGAGAGGTTGTTGGCGCGAGTCATGCCGAAATCGCTGCCCGCCCGGTGCAGCCCGGCGAGAGCGACGCCGAGAGCCCGGCAATGGTCGACCGTCGGGCGCTTGACCGAGACACCGTCGAGGAAGGTCACGATCACCGCCGGCCGGCCGCAGAGTTCGCCGAGCGCCACGCCGTCGCGCTTCGCGATGGGCTGCGGGCAGGCGAGGCCACGGGCGGCCAGATGCTGCATCAGGTTGAGGAAGAACGGCAGGTCGCCGGCATTCACCCGCTTCTCGTAGAGGGTGAGGATGTAGGAGCCGGCGGTGGTGTGCAGGAAGAAGTTGGTGTTCTCGACGCCCTCGGCGATGCCCTTGTAGGAGAGCAGCGTGCCGATCTCGTATTGGGCGAGGAAGGCGGTCAGCGCCTCGTCGGAGACCTCGGTATAGACGGCCACGGGCTTCGCTGACGTTGGAGGGCAGACATGAGAAGGGGCGCCCTTCGGCGCCCCCAGCGAGGAAAACGGGCGATGCGGCCTACTCGGCGGCTTCGCTGCGCAGTTCGCGCGGCAGCGGGAAGGACATGTCCTCCACCACCGTGGAGACCGTGTCGACGGTGACGTCGTAACGGGCGGCGAAGGCGTCGATGATCTCCTCCACAAGCACCTCGGGCGCCGAGGCGCCGGCGGTGAGGCCGAGCTTGCGGATGCCCTCGAAGGCCGGCCAGTCGATCTCCTCGGCGCGGAGCACGAGGCGGGTGATCGGGCAGCCGACGCGCTCGGCGACCTCGCGCAGGCGCTGCGAGTTCGAGGAGTTCGAGGAGCCGACGACGATCACGGCATCCACCAGCGGGGCCACCTGCTTCACCGCTTCCTGGCGGTTGGTGGTGGCGTAGCAGATGTCGTCCTTGTGCGGCCCGGTGATGGTCGGGAACTTCTGCTTCAGGGCGGCGACGATATGGCGGGTGTCGTCCACCGACAGGGTCGTCTGCGTGACCCAGGCGAGGTTGTCGCGGTTGTCCGGCTCCAGGGCGGCGATCTGCTCCAGATCCTCCACCAGGGTGATCGAGCCCTTGGGCAGCTGCCCCATGGTGCCGACCACTTCCGGATGGCCGGAATGGCCGACCAGGAGCACGTGGCGGCCGCGCTTGTGGTGGATCTCCGCCTCGCGGTGGACCTTGGTCACCAGCGGGCAGGTGGCGTCGATGGTGACGAGGCCGCGATTGTCCGCATTGGCCGGCACCGTCTTGGCGACGCCGTGGGCCGAGAAGATCACCGGGGCGTTGCCGTCCGGCACTTCGTCGAGCTCGCGCACGAACACCGCGCCTTTGCGCTTCAGGCTCTCGACCACGTATTTGTTGTGGACGATCTCGTGACGCACGTAGACCGGAGGTCCGTAGATCGCCAGCGCCCGCTCCACCACGTCGATGGCACGGACCACGCCGGCGCAGAAGCCCCGTGGCGCGCAGAGCAGGATCTCCAGCGGCGGCTTGGCCGAACCGTCGGGAAAGGTCTTCGAAAGAGGATCGCTCATGATAGCCGGGATGTGGCGAGGCGAGGCCGCCCCTGTCAACCTCCTATAGCGCATAATGCGCCGCGGTGTCAGGGCGGACGGGGCACACCTGCCATCCCCATCGCTTCCGTCGCGGGCCCCGCCCCCGCCGGCTGACGTTCCGGGAACGCCGCACCGCCGTCGAAGACGAATCACGAACGTGGCAAGCTCTCCCTATCCCACCGTCTCCCCCGCTCCCGCCCACGGCCTCCGCGATAGACCGGCCGGCCCCGTCTCAGGCTATAAGAGCGCCTAACAGAACCGTTTGATCTGGTTGAGGGTGATGAGGCTGGCCGCGAGGCTCGTGAAGGCCTCGTAGATGTCGCTGCGTCGCTCGTAGCGGACGGGCAATCGACGGAATCGGTTGAACCA
>NZ_VRVC01000190.1:0-6189 GCF_008040005.1 Methylobacterium sp. WL19 | reverse complement strand
CCCTGCCGGAACTCTCCGTCGTCGGGGAGGCCGGCCGGAGCGGCTTCGGCGTCGCCTCGCCCCAGGGCTCGGCGCCCAGCGTCATCGAACAGCCCGTGGGGCAGGTGGTGACCCAGGTCGGGCGCAGCGGCACGATCGGCGACCGGCCCGCCACCGATATCGGCTCGGTCCTCGTCAACAGCCCGGGCGTCACCGTGCGCCAGGGCAACGGCGCGCGCGACGTCGTCATCTCGATCCGGGGCAACAACGCCCGTTCCACCGGCGTCACCAAGAACATGGTGGTCCTGGAGGATGGGTTCATCCTGACGCAGCCGGACGGCGCCTCCCGGTTCGATCTCGTCGATCCGCGCGCCTATTCCCGCATCGACGTGTTCCGCGGGCCGCAATCGGCCCTGTTCGGCAATTACGCCACCGGCGGCGCGCTGGCCTTCCGGACGCGGACCGGCCGCGAGATCAACGGCTACGAGATCGGCACCGATGCGGGCAGCTTCGGCTATCTCAGCAATTACTTCACCGTGGGCGGCGCCAGCGGTCCGGTGGAGATCAGCCTGTTCGCCAGCGACGCGCGCGGCAACGGCTACCAGGACCATTCCTCCTACGACACCCAGACCATCAACCTGCTGGCGAGCTACACCCCAACCCCGGACAACCGCTTCACCCTGAAGGTGATCAACAACCAGGTGAACGCGGACCTTCCCGCCCGCTCCTCCCTCGACCAGTTCGGCATCAACCCCTACCAGCGCGGCTGCGCGGCGGCGGCCACCGCGGCCCCGGGCTGCACGCTCACGAACCTGCGCATCAACGGGGCCTTCGGCGCCACCGTGCCGGTCACGGCGGACGAGGGCGCCTTCGGGCGCAAGGACCGCCGCACCATCGTGGCGGCACGCTGGGAACACGACATCGACGCGCAGACCACGTGGCGCACGCAGCTCGGCTTCGACGAGCGAAACTTCAACCAGCCGTTCTATACGTCCTCGTCGCGCGGCTCCTATCCGTCCTGGAACTTCCTCACCGACCTGACCCGGCGCGGCGACCTGTTCGGCCTTCCGGCGGTGGGCTACGTGGCGCTCGCCTACAACACCATCGACAACCACATCACCACATTCAACCGCGCCCCCTATGGCGGGCCGACCCTCGGCGCGCTGATCGGCGACCAGGAGGCGGTGCAATCCAACCTCGGCGGCCGTGCTCGCACGGAGGTCGCGCTCTCGGACCAGTGGACGGGTGTCCTCGGCATCGCGGCGGAGAACACCACCATCACCGGGCGCAACCTCGCCTACGGCTATTCGGCGACGGAACGGACGACGACGGTGGCGACGACCGACCGCAGCTTCCTCAACGTCGCGCCAGAACTGGCCCTGGTCTACCGGCCCAACGCCGCCTGGACCTTGCGGGGGCGGGCCGCCACGGGCTACACCACGCCGGCGGCGAGCAACCTGTTCATCACCCCCGCCGGTCTTCCGGGCAGCAACACCCAACTCCAGACCCAGGAGAATCTCGGCTTCGATCTCGGCGCCGACTGGACTCCGACGGAAAATCTGCGCCTCAGCCTCACCGGCTTCTACGAGTTCTTCCGCAACGAGCTCGTGTCGCAATCCCCCGGCGCCGGGCTCCTGAGCTACACCTTCAACGCCCCGGCCTCGGAGCATCGCGGCATCGAGTTCGCGGCGGACTGGACCTTCTCACCCGGATGGCGGGCGGTGGCCGCCTACACGTTCGACGACCAGATTTATACGACATACACCGAGCAACTGAGCGCCGGAGCCTTCACCGAGCGCTTCGACCGCGCAGGCAACGCCATTCCGGGCGTGCCCGCCCATCAGCTCCTCGCCCGCATCGGCTACGACCAGCCGACGGGGCCGCTCGCCGGCCTCGGCGCTTATGTGGAAGCGGTCGTCCAGGACGGGTTCTTCATCGACAACGCCAACCAGTTGAAGGCGCCGGGCTATACCGTCGTCAATGCCAACGTGCATTACGCGGCCGACCTCCCCGGCGGCTACGCCAAGCGCATCAGCCTCTACGCGGAAGTCCGCAACGTCTTCGACGAGACCTACGTCTCCTCGGCCCAGAACCTCGCGAACTCCCTCAGTTCCACGACCGGCCTGCAGAACGGCGCAGGCGTGCTCGCCACCACCCCGGGCTCGGTCTTCGCCGGGGCACCGCGCAACGTAGTCGCCGGGATGAGGCTGTCCTTCTGACGATGGCGGCGGGCCGGATGCCACATCCGGCCCGCCGCCATTGGGGCCGATCGTGAGATCGGCCTATCGGCGGATTGCCCTCACCACGTCACACGCGCCGTGACCAGGGCCTGGAACGGCTCGCCCACGGCCACCAGCAGGTTGCTGGCCGCCGACGACGAATAATAGGTCTCGTCGAACAGGTTCTTGAGGTTGAGCTGGATCGTCGTCGCCCGACCGTTCACCGCCGTGCGATAGGCCAGGAAGGCATCGCAGACGAGGTAGTGGGGCATGGTGAAGGTGTTGGCGGCATCGCCCGGCCGCTCGCCGATATAGCGGGTGCCGAAGCCGGCCTCGAGGAAACCGGGGCCGAGGCGCAGCGAGCCGAGCTCGCCCTCGCGCGTCACCGCGCCGAACTGGTGGGTGAGGAAGGCGGACGCCGTCACGCGCGGCGTGTTCTGGAGCTCCTTGCCCGCGAGGATGGGATCCTCGGTCACGAGGGCCTGGGTGAAGCCGTAGCTGCCGATCACCGCCCAATCGGGCAGGATCTGGCCGGCGACGTCGAGTTCGAACCCGCGCGAACGGGCCTTGCCGGCGGTGGTGGCGATCCGCGCTCCGTCCACCACCTGGGTGACCAGCACGTTCGCCTTCTCGACATCGAACATCGCCCCCGTCACGGTGAGGCCGGGGCCGAGATCCGCCTTTACGCCGACCTCGTAGGCCTCCCCCTCCTCGGGGGCGAGGGAGCCGTTGGTCTCCAGATCGGTGACGTTGGGCCGGAACGAGCGGCTGAAGCTGCCATAGAGCGAGAGATCGGGCGTCAGCTTGTAGACGATCCCGGCACGCGGGACCGGCTGCACGCCGTTGATGTCGGTGGTGACCACGGACGGCCGCCCGGCATAGGCGAGCTGATCGTAGATCTGGGCGCTGACACCGGCCACCAGGATGAGCTGGTCGGTGAGGTGGAACGAATCCTGGAGGTAGAGGCTGGTGTTGTTGAGCCGGTCGCGGACGTCGCTGCCCGTGAGCGAAACCTGGTTCGACGGGCCGAGGCGACCATAGACCGGGTCGAAGACGTTGAAACCGCCCTGGTTCGCTCCGCGAATGGTGGTCTTGCGGAAGTAGTCCACCCGCTCGTACATCGCGCCCGCCAGGATGTCGTGCCTCAGGCCGAAGGTGTCGACCCGTCCGGTCAGGTCGAGGCGTGCAACATGGGCGTTGAAGTCGCCGCCCTGCGTGGAATCGGCCCGTCGGGTCAGGAAGCCCGTCTCGGCATTGTACGAGACCGCGCGGACCTGATTGTCGTCGTAGCCGAGATGGCTGAAGCTGTAGCCGAAATGCAGCCGCCAATCGTCGTTGAAGCGATGCTCGATGTCGAGGCTGGCGAGATGGCTGGTGGCGTCCACGCGGCTGAAGCGTTCGTCGAAGCGGCGGTCGCGCGGGACCCGCAGGGGCTGGCCGTTGCGCGGATCGAAGATGGCGCCGCGGTCGAACGGGATATTATAATGCGCGAACTCGTAGGCCACCGTCACCTTGGTGTCGTCGCCCTTCCAAGTGAGCGACGGGGCCACGACCTGCCGTTCGATCGCGCCGAAATTGCGCCAGTATTGGTAATCCTGAAAATCCCCGACGACCCGGTAGGCGAGGTTGGTGCCTTCCACCGGCCCGGTCACGTCGGCCTGGACGAGGCCGCCGCCGAAGCTCGTCCCGGTGACGCTGAGGGCGCCGTGTGAAGTGAATTCGGGACGCTTCGAGACGAGGTTGATGAGGCCGCCCGGCTCCGAGATGCCGTAGAGGAGTGAGGCGGGGCCTTTCAGTACCTCCACCTGCTCGATGGCGTAGTTGAAGTTCTGTTGCAGGACCGTGCGGCGGCCGTCCCGCAGGATCGAGCTGTCCCGCGTGGTCCCGAATCCGCGCCGGATCACGCCTTCCTGCGTGCCCCCGAGGCTGTTGGCCTGGGCGGTGCCGCTGACGTTGCGCAAGGCCTCGTCGAGGGACAGCACGCGCTGGTCGCGCAGGACGGTGGCGGGCACCACGGCGATGTTGGCCGGCGTGTCGAGGAGCGAGGTATCCGACCCGGCCCCGAAACTGGTCCGCCGGGGCTGATACCCGATGGTGCCGCTGCCATCGCCGTCGACGGTGATCTGATCGAGGGACACGGCGGTCGGGGAGGCGGCCTGCACCGCCGCCGGGCTGTTCTGGGCCCAGGCCGTGTCCGCGAGGACGAGGGCGGCCCCGCCCGCCAGCAACCATGGCAGGCGATTGGCGGCTCTGCGGTCGAGCCTCGCCGCATGAGGTGGGCATCCGGTCTGGTCGGGCATCGCCTACTCCTGAAACACTCCAGAAACACAAGTATGACCAAAGTCATAGCCTGACAATATCCAGTATAAACTTTGTAATTCTTCTAAAAATGCAGTTTAACGGTAATTTTATAGGCGATATTTTTCATCTGAAAGAATAGTTCTTCAGACAATAAATTTCCGCTGGCCGCGATCCACTGCACAATAGCCTGACAAGCCAAAGGCGGGGGCGAGGCGCGGAGACGAACGGGCCACCCCCGAGAGGCGCGAAGGATCGGGCGCATCGGGTTTCCGGCGGCACGAGGAAGCTGGGCGGATTCGTCCCGAAGCCGGCGGGCTTTCACGGGGAGCCATGCGGGATCGGGCGCGGGCCGCGCACGCGCGGAAGGTCAGGGTGGTAACCGGAAGATCACATCTTGCCGGGAACTGGTGCGGGCCGCACCGACACCTCGGCAAGGTTGTAGCCTTCCCATGCGGAACGGCTTAGGGCGGTCGGCAAAGCTGGCAGTCTCCCGAGAGCTGCCGCGACGAAGGAGTTTCGGATGACCAGACGCGGCTACAAGGGGGCCATCGCCGCCGCCCTCGGTGCCCTGGCCTGCATGGCCGGCACGGCGCAGGCGGCCCAGTGCGGCAACACGGCCAGCGGTTTCGAGGCGTGGAAGACCCAGTTCGCGCAGGAAGCGAAGGGACGCGCCAGCGCCGCGAGCCTCGCCGCCCTGATGGAGACCTCCTATTCCGGCGCCACCATCTCGGCCGACCGGGGCCAGAAGAGCTTCCGTTTGACCCTCGACCAGTTCCTGGCCAAGCGCGGCGGCCCCACCATCGTCGCCCGTGGCCGCAAGCTGAAGCAGACCAACGCGGCCCTGTTCGACTCGATCGAGCAGCGCTACGGCGTGCCGGCCGGCCCGCTCCTGGCGATCTGGGGCATGGAGACGGGCTTCGGCGCGGTTCGCGGCAACATCAACACGCTCTCCGCCGTGGCGACCCTCGCCTATGATTGCCGCCGCTCGGACTTCTTCACCGACCAGCTCTACGCGGCCCTCACCCTCGTCGATCGCGGCATCCTCAACTCCGGGACCCGCGGCGCCGCCCATGGCGAGGTCGGCCATACCCAGTTCCTGCCCAAGAACGTGTTGACCTACGGCACCGGCGGAAGCCTCGACAGCATTCCGAATGCCCTCAACGCTACCGCGAACTTCCTGAAGGGTCACGGCTGGAAGGCCGGAGCCGGATACCAGCCGGGCGAGCCGAACTTCGCGGCGATCCAGGGATGGAACGCGGCCACCGTCTACCAGAAGGCGATCGCCCAGCTCGGACGCCAGATCGACGGCCAGTGACGGATCACGGGGCCCTGCGGGGCCCCGTTTTCGTTCGGGCCGCGCTTTTCGCGCCGGAGGCTCGCTCGGCGCTGTTTCCATAGGCCCACCTTGACTTGGCCCCTGCCCGGTCGATCTTCCGGCTTCGACGATGGCGTCGCAGCGGGACATACTCCATGGCCGGGATCGTTCTCGCAGGGTTGATCGGGATGGTGGCGGGTCTGCGGACGTTTACCGCACCGGCGGCAATCGCCTGGGCGGCGCATCTCGGCTGGATCTCCCTCGACGGGAGCTGGCTCGCCTTTCTCGGCTACCGCTCGACGGCCGTCATCCTCACCCTTCTCGCGCTCGCCGAGTTCGTCACGGACACGCTTCCCGCCACGCCGAGCCGTACCG
>NZ_VRVC01000018.1:0-49487 GCF_008040005.1 Methylobacterium sp. WL19 | reverse complement strand
GGGAAGGGGGCGAGGGGGGCCACGGTGTCAGTCATGGCCCCATGAGGCGAATCTTCGCCGGAAAATCAAGCCGGGCCGGCCGCATGCCCCGATGCATTTGGCTTCGGGCCGGCCAGGATCGCCCCCTCACGCCGTCTTGCCGCGCAACCCCGACAGGCCCGACCAGAGCGGCGCGATGAGGTAGCTGGTGATCGGAATGAGCGCGGCCCCGACGACGAGACCCACAATGCCGGAGCCGATCGCGGTGACGATCCATTCAACGACGGGTCCGACCGGCGGCACCATCTTCGCGGTGCCGGCAGCGGCGTCGTGGATCACGTGGGCGACCTGTGGCAGGCCGTAACCTTCGAGACCATGGACGAGGATGCCGCCGCCGACCCAGATCATCGCGGCCGTGCCGATGATGGCCAGGAGCTGCAGGAAGACCGGCATGCCCTTGACCAGGGCACGGCCGAAACCGCGGATCGCGCTGCCGAACACGGACGCCGAAGTGTTCTTCGCCATCGCGACCCCGGCATCGTCCGCCTTCACGATGAGCGCCACGCCGCCATAGACGAAGACCGTGATGCCGATGGCGACGACCGCGAGCACGATCGCCTTCGTCCAGATGCTGCCTTCGGGAAGCGAGGCCAGGGAGATCGCCATGATCTCGGCCGACAGGATGAAATCCGTCTTGATCGCGCTGGAGACCTTGCGCGCTTCCAGAGCCGCGCCGTCCCCGGCATCGGCATCGAGCTTGGCCTCATGCGCATGCGCCTTGTGCGGGAACAGCGCCTCGTAGACCTTCTCGGTGCCCTCGTAGCAGAGATAGGCCCCGCCGAGCATGAGCAGCGGGGTGATGGCCCAGGGGGCGAAGGCCTGCAGCAGCAGGGCCGCCGGCAGCAGGAACAGCATCTTGTTGCGCAGCGAACCGATGGCGATCTTGCCCACGATCGGTAATTCGCGCTCGGCCGCGAAGCCCACGACGTAGCGCGGCGTCACGGCGGCGTCGTCGATGACGACCCCTGCCGCTTTCGCACCGGCCTTGGCGGCTTGCCCCGCGACGTCGTCGAGGGAGGCGGCCGCGACCTTGGCGAGCCCCGCGATGTCGTCGAGGAGGGCGATCAGTCCGATGCTCAAGGTTAGGTCCTTCCAACTGCCATGGGCCGAGCCGTGCGATGCGATTTACCGGCCAAGCTGCGTCTAAGCAGGTTTTGCAGAAGTGGCCCCCGGTTCTGCGATAAAACCCTGCGACACAGCAAAGAGCCAAGCAGGGTGAAGCGTTGGCTTGCCGACGCGAACCCGCTTAGGAGAGGAGACGAGCGAGCGGGGATTTCGATCCCCGCCCCGTTTCAATGAGTCGGTTCGCCGGCCGCGACCTTCGCGGTCCAGTCGTCGAAGGCGACGATTTCCTGGCGCTGCTCGCCGAGGCCGGTGATGCCGAGGGTCACGACGTCACCGTTCTTGAGGAAGCGGGGCGGCTTGCGTGCCATCCCGACACCGGGGGGCGTGCCCGTGGTGATGACGTCACCGGGCTCCAGCATCATGAAATGCGAGAGATAGGCGACGATCTGGGCGACGCCGAAGATCATCGTCGATGTCGACCCCGACTGCATCCGCTCGCCATTCACGTCGAGCCACAGGTCCAGGGCGGACGGGTCGGGGATCTCGTCCAGAGTCACCAGCCACGGCCCGAGGGGACCGAAGGTCGGGCACCCCTTGCCCTTGGTCCAGGTCCCGCCGCGCTCCATTTGAAACTCGCGCTCGGAGACGTCGTTGCAGAGGCACAGGCCCGCCAGATAGGACAGGGCCTCGTTGGCATGGACGTAGGATGCGCGCGCGCCGATGACGATGGCGAGTTCCACCTCCCAATCCGTCTTGGCCGACCCCTTCGGCAGAATGACCCGGTCGTTGGGGCCGGAGATGCAGGAGGGCGCCTTGTTGAAGACGATGGGCTCGGCCGGGATGTCGGCACCGATCTCCGCCGCGTGATCGGTATAGTTCAGCCCGATCGCGATGAAGTTGCGGGTGCCGCCGACGCAGGGGCCGAGCCGCGTCTCGGCGGGGAGGAGCGGCAGCGTCTCGGGATCGATGGCGCGCAGGCGCTCCAATGACGTCGTGGCGAGGGCCGCGCCGGAAATATCGCGCAGGATGCCCGACAGATCGCGCAACCCGCCCTCGGCATCGATCAAGCCGGGCTTCTCGTCGCCCACATCTCCGTGACGCACAAGTTTCATCGGTTCTCGCTCCGCTTCGATCCATTGTCAGCCCGAGACATCGGTCCCTCCACCGTCCCTGGCAAGGTGTCGAGATCGTACAGGGACATGTTGCATAATTCATACATCCCTTTGAAAATTCCGCGCGATACGCATTTTTCTGCAGGATACGAGATACGTAAATCGGACAGTTTAGATGTGAACGATTCGCTGCGATGCCTTTCGGTGACACGGGCGACGATGTCGGCGAAGGCATAGCCAAAGTAAATCGCAGCTTATGAAACGATTAACACTTTGCCGCACATGGATTGCATAGACCGGCCAAGAACGGCACTCTTCTGCTCAAGATGCCGGCTGGGGATCACGCCGCGGTAAATCCGAGCATCGCAAGCAAGGGTCGGGAGCAGGACATGGCCATGACGATTCGCAACACGGCTCTGGCGGGACTCTCCGCCGCCGTCCTGACCCTGACGGCAGGGGACGCCATGGCCGGCGCGTTCGGCATCCGCGAACAGAGCACCCTCGCGCAGGGTCAGGCTTTCGCGGGCGCCGCGTCCGGCTCCGGCGGCGTCTCCTCGATGTTCTGGAACCCGGCCACGATCACCATGAACCCCGGCTGGGTCAGCGAGCAGAATCTCAGCTTCATCAACCTCTCCTCCAAGATCACCCCGACGGACGGCACCTCGCCATTGTTCGCGCCGCTGGGCGGCAGCGGCGATATCGGCCAGGGCGCCGTGATCCCGGCCGGCGCCACCTCCTACCAGCTCACCGACCGGCTCTGGATCGGCATCCAGACCGGCGCTCCCTTCGGCCTCGTGACCAAGCCTCGCGACGACTGGGCCGGCGAAGTCTACGGACGGTCGAGCCGCATCTTCTCGCTTTCGTTCAACCCGACCATCGGCTTCAAGGTCAACGAGTGGCTCTCGATCGCCGCCGGGCCGAACATCGAGTATTTCCGGCTGACCCTTCGCCAGGCCTTCCCGCTCTCGTTCAGCCCGCTCATCGCCCCCAACGCGTCGCTCAAGGGAGAATCCTGGGGCGTCGGCTTCACGGCGGGCGTGCTCATCACCCCCTGGGCCGGCACGGCGTTGGGCGTCGGCTATCGCTCCTCCGTGCATCACGACATCGAAGGCGCCTTCCTTTTGCCGGGGCCGGCGGCCTTCCTGAGCCAGCAGGTCACCGCCAACCTCAATACCCCGGAGAAGGTGAGTGTCGGCCTGACCCAGGCCGTCAGCCCGGTCGCCCGCGTCAATCTCGGTTTCGAGTGGGACAATTGGTCGAGGCTCGGCGATGTCGGCATCGTCGGCCGCACCACCGGCGGCATCGCGACCACGCTGCCCCTGAACTACAAGGACGGCTACACCTATTCCGTCGGCGGCGAGTACGATTGGTCGCCGGCCCTCACCGTCCGGGCCGGTCTCGCCTACGAACAATCGCCCATCGACTTCTCGAACCGCTCGGTTCGGCTGCCCGACAGCGACCGCTTCAACGTCTCGCTCGGCGGCAGCTATCGCTGGAGCGAGAAGCTGACCCTCAACATCGCCTATTCTCACCTCTTCCTCGTGGGCGATTCGAAGCTCCTCGCCGGTCCGGGCCGCGACTACAACTTCCGCAACATTCCCTTCGCCGCCGATACGAGCGGCAGCGCGGACATCGTTTCGGTGGGCTTCCGCTACGTCTTCGGCACGCCGGCCGCTCCGATCGCTTCCGCGCCGCTGGTTCGGAAGTTCTGAGTGTCCTCAGGCGGAACACCGAGGCAGTGTGGAGATCTTCCCCTCGTCGACCTCATCCTGAGCTGCGGCGACAGCCGCCTTGAAGGATGAGGTGACGGGGATCCGAAAAAACGCAGCCGAACACCCGTCATCCGGCCGCAGGGACCACCGACGATCCCGTTCTCGACTCGGCCATTCGAAACGAATGGCAACGACCCAATCCGATCACGCCTTCATGCGGACATAGGTTCCGGGCGCCGGCCCGAGGGAGGGCAGACCACCCTCGCCGGGAATCCGGGCCGGCACGCGGGCCGGGGCCTGCTTCTCCAGCCATTCGAACCAGTAGGGCCACCACGACCCCTTGTGCTCGGTCGCCGCCGAAATCCAATCCTCCAGACGCCCCTTGGCCGCACCGCCGGTCCAGAACCCGTATTTCGGCTTGGACGGCGGGTTGACCACGCCGGCGATGTGACCGGACCCGGCCAGCACGTAATCGACCTTGCCGCCGAATTTCGACGACCCTTCGAAGACGGAGATGGCGGGCGCGATGTGATCCTCCCGGGTGGCGAGGTTGAAGATCGGCACCTTCACCTTCTTCAGGTCGAGGCGGACGTTACCGAGGATCATGCGCCCCTGGGCCAGGGTGT
Source organism: Methylobacterium sp. WL19 (assembly GCF_008040005.1). NCBI lineage: Bacteria > Pseudomonadati > Pseudomonadota > Alphaproteobacteria > Hyphomicrobiales > Methylobacteriaceae > Methylobacterium > Methylobacterium sp. WL19. The sequence goes on along the minus strand of NZ_VRVC01000018.1, from coordinate 44,933 downwards.
TATCGAGGTAGCAATTGCGCAGGTAGAAGGAATGGTTGGCCGCCGGCATCCGAGTGGCGTCGGCGTTCCAGTAGAGCAGGTCGAAGGCCGAGGGCGTCTGCCCCTTCACGTAGTTGTTGACCACGTAGGACCAGATCAGGTCGTTCGGCCGCAGCATGTTGAAGGCGGTCGCCATGCCCGAGCCTTCGAGGTAGCCGCGCTTCTTCATCCGCGCCTCGATGCTGCGGATCTGCTCCTCGTCGGCGAAGACCTTGAGGTCGCCGGCATGGGTGAAGTCCACCTGCGTCGTCAGGAAGGTGGCGCTGTTGATGCGCTTGTTGCCCGTGGCCGCCTGCATCGCCAGGGTCACCGCCAGCAGGGTGCCGCCGACACAATATCCCGCCGCCGCCACCTCGCTCTCACCGGTGGCGACACCGATCGCGTCGATGGCCGCCTCGATGCCCTCGCGCATGTAGCTCTCGAAATCCTTGTCGGCGTGGCGCTCGTCGGGGTTCACCCACGAGATGCAGAAGACCGTGAGGCCCTGCGACACCATCCAGCCGATCAGGCTCTTCGACGGGTTGAGATCGAGGATGTAGAACTTGTTGATCCAAGGCGGCACGATCAGGAACGGGCGCTTGAGCACCGTCTCGGTGGTCGGCGAATACTGGATGAGCTCCATCAGGTCGTTGCGGAACACCACCTCGCCGGGGGACACCGCGACGTTGACGCCGACCTCGAAGCCGGACGGATCTGTCTGGCGGACCCGCAGCTGGCCTTTCCCGGCCTCGATGTCTTCGGCGAGCATCTTCATGCCGCGCACGAGATTGGCGCCGTTCTCCTGCAGCGTGTGCCGAATCAGCTCGGGATTGGTCATCACGAAATTGGAGGGCGAGAGCGCGCCGACGATCTGGCGCAGGTAGAACTGCGCCTTGTGCCGCGTATGCTCGTCGATCCCGTCGGCCTCGTCGACGAGCTCTTCCGCCCAGCGCGAGGTGATGAGGTAGCTCTGCTTGATGAAGTCGAAGATCGGGTTGGTGGACCATTCCGCGTGTTTGAAGCGGTTGTCCTTCGCCTCGGGCAACGCCACGGGAGACGCTTCCTCGCCCTGGAGACGATGCCAGGTCGAGCCCCAGAGGGTGATGAACGCGTCGCTGAGCTTCTTCTGGGCTTCGAGGGACTTCTGCGGGTCGACCATCCAGCGCTCGACCACGGTGCCGAGGGTCTTGACGACGTCGTTGACCTCTTCCGGAGGCTTGGCCAGTTCGAGATCGAGCGGGTCCGCCTGGCTGATCGGCTTCATGTAGGCGCCGGCCGTGCGGGTGAACTCCTCGATCAGCAACGTCGCGTTGCGGGACAAGGCGTCGATATCGGGAAGCGGTGTCGTCCTGTCGGTCGTCACGCGTTGATTTCCCCTCTATTTCCGCGGGACGGCCCGGCCGAACCGTCCTCGTTCTCGACAAATTAACGCGGCACCTCGACTTTCCGCCAGGGCGCGGCTTACGTTTCAGGTCATTATGTCAGAGCCTTCATCACGGAATCACAGGCGGTGCGGCTTCGTCCCCCGTCTGGCCCTCGTCCTCGGCGGCCTTCTCGCCGCGGGAGGATGCTCCGGCGACCTCAACGCCATGCGCGGCGCCTATACGCTCGCCGGGGGCGGGCCGAAGGATGTGAAGGCGCCCGATTTCGTGGTGCAATCCCGCAAGACCGACGCCGAATACCTGCCCGTCGGCGTCGCAGCACCGGCCAGGCCCATCAGCGCCCGCACCGCCGAAGGGACCAAGAGTCTCGAGAACGATCTGATGGGCGCTCGTGGCCGTAACGAAGCCAAGGGCCGTGCCGCCGAGAGCGCCGCCCGCGCCACAGGCCAGATCCAGCCTGCACAATAACGGTCGGCTCCGGGCCGCCGAGATGGTAGACAGGTCGACCACGTCAGAGTGATGACAGTTTTGAACGCGCGAATCATGCGATTGGCGCATCGGACCCCGTGAAGCCCATGACCGACTTTCACCGCATCAAGCGCCTGCCCCCTTACGTGTTCGAGCAGGTCAACCGGATCAAGGCCCAGGCGCGCGCCAATGGCGCCGACATCATCGATCTCGGCATGGGCAATCCCGATCTCGACGCCCCGCGCCACGTCATCGCCAAGCTGGTGGAGACGGCCGGCCGGCCGCGCACGGACCGCTATTCGTCCTCGAAGGGCATCGCGGGTCTCCGCCGGGCGCAGGCCAACTACTACAAGCGCCGTTTCGGCGTGAGCCTGAACCCCGACACGCAAGTGGTGGCGACGCTCGGCTCCAAGGAAGGCTTCGCCAACATGGCGCAGGCGATCACCGCGCCGGGCGACGTGGTGCTGGTGCCGAACCCGAGCTACCCGATCCACGCCTTCGGCTTCCTGATGGCGGGCGGCGTGATCCGCTCCGTGCCGGCCGAGCCGACCCCGGCTTTCTTCCCCGCCGTCGAGAAGGCGATGCAGCACTCGATCCCCAAGCCCGTGGCGATCGTCGTCTGCTATCCCTCGAACCCCACGGCCTACGTGGCGAGCCTCGATTTTTACCGGGACCTCGTCGCTTTCGCCAAGCGCCACGAGATCATCATCCTGTCCGATCTCGCCTATGCGGAGGTCTATTTCGACGGCGAGCCGCCGCCCTCCGTGCTGGAGGTGCCGGGCGCCATCGACTGCACGGTGGAGTTCACCTCGCTGTCGAAGACCTTCTCCATGGCCGGCTGGCGCATGGGTTTCGCGGTGGGCAACGAGCGCCTGCTCGCCGCTCTCACGCGGGTGAAATCCTACCTCGATTACGGGGCGTTCACGCCGATCCAGGTGGCGGCCACCGCCGCCCTCAACGGACCCGAGGATTGCATCGTGGAGATGCGCTCGATCTACAAGAAGCGCCGCGACGCGCTGATCGAGTCGTTCGACAAGACCGGCTGGAAGATCCCGAGCCCGTCGGCTTCGATGTTCGCCTGGGTGCCGATCCCGGAGAAGTATCAGGGCCTCGGCAGCCTCGAATTCTCCAAGCTCCTCCTCGAGAAGTCGGACGTGGCGGTGGCACCGGGCATCGGCTTCGGCGAACACGGCGACAATTACGTTCGTATCGCGCTGGTGGAGAACGAGCAGCGCATCCGCCAGGCGGCCCGCAACATCCGCCGCTTCTTCGAGACGTCGGACCGCACGCTCCACAACGTCGTCCCGCTCACGAAAGCGGGCTGAATCGCGTCATCGGTGATGTTGCGGGGGGGAGACAGGTCGCGCCAAAGCGGCCCGAGCCCCTCTCATGTGCTTGTCACATGCCGTCCCGGTGAGCAGGGTCGCGCCATGTCGCCTGCCACCGAGGATCGTATGCGCGGATTGACCCTGACCGTCGCGCTGCTGCTGGCCGGATCGGCCGGTGCCTGCGCGCCGAACCCGATCGTCGCGCGTGATCCGGTTCCCGCACCGGATCCGGGTCTCAGCTATGTCTGCGATTCGCAGCCCCTCGTCCTGAATGCGATCCGCACCAATTGCGTGCCGGTGGAACGCGAGCCTCAGGTCGTCCTGCGCGCCAAGGGCTGAGCTGCGCGGACACGGCGTCCCATCCATAGAAAAAGGCCGGAGCATCGCTCCGGCCTTTTCCTTTTGTCGGGCGCTGGACCCGATCTCAGCGAACGGCCGGTGCCGGGGAGACGGGCCGCGGCGCTGCGCTCGGATCGTTGGTGGTCATGCCGGGAGTGGAGGGCATGGCGCTGCCCGGTGCCGTGCGGGCGCCCGGCGCGGTCGCGGTGCCTGTGGTGGCGGGGCCTGCCTCCATGCTGTCCCCCTTGCCGACCACGCCCGACTTCGAACCGGCGGCATTCGTGCCATGGCTCTCGGGCATTCCGGTCTGCGCGAAGGCGGCGCCGGACAGGGCAACGACCAATGCGGCGGCGGCGGTGGAGATCTTGATGGCGGTCATGGTGGGCTCCTTGCTGAATGCGCTTATCGGTTGCGCTTGCTGGTTCAACGCGGAGAATCCGGGCTGGTTGCCCCTTGGATCGGGAAGCATCTCCCCCGTACGGGACCGGCCGGCATCGAAAAAGATGGATCTTGGAGCGGCGAGGACACGGACAGGCAACCTCTCATGGGGCATGGTAAGGGCATGAGCGGCCGCGGCCGCATGTGAACACCGCGACGGAGCGACCCGTGCAGCATCTCTCGACCTTCGCCGCCGCAGGCCTGATCGGCCTCGGCCTGTCCCTCGCCTCCGGCGCCGTCGCTCAAACGTCCTATACGGCGGCGAATGGCCCCTACATCCTGCCCACAGACCGGGCGACGGGCCGTCCCGTCCCGGACGATGCGCGCGCCATTCCGGTGCCGAGCGTCATGAATGGCGGCGGGTTCGGCCTCAGCGGCAACAGCTATTTCGAGGATTCGCCGACGGAAGGTCCGCTGAACGGGCGCCGCCGGCCGCACGAATTCGTCCTGGCCCCGGCACGCGTCGCGCCTCCCGCCTACGGCCGCTGACACCTATCCGCCTTTCGCGCGGAGGCCGGCCCACCGATCCACGAGGGCAGATGCGGCGAGGCCTGCGGCATAGGCGACGAGGTTCCAGGGCGAGAAGATCCGCCCGAGCAACAGGGCGCCGGGGAGCGTCAGTCTGAACGCGTCGAGCCACGGCGTATGGACGAGGCGGGAGAGCTCCACCACCAGAGCGATCGCACCGGCCACGAGGAGGATCGCCTGCCCATTCCGGTGCGGCAGCAACGCCGCGACCAAGGCGTAGACCATTGCCGCCCACAGGGCCGAACCGCCGTATTTGACGATCCCCATCGGCAGACCGAGGGGCACGAAGCGCAGGCTCAGCCCCGCGACGATGATGGCGAGACTCGCTGCGAGACAGCCCCCTCGCGACCGAATGCGGCCCGTGGGTCGAGAGGTGGTGGCTGGCGTCATGCGGGGGACCGTCCCGGACCTGAGGGAAGAGGAAGACGGGCGCCGCCGTTTACACCGGGCGGGCGTCTCGGTATCACCCGCGCTCACACGCTAAGCCCTGTACCTTCACCACGAGCCGAAACACCAGATGCGCGCCGAGATCGAACAACTCTCGGATGCCGCCAAGCAGTCGATCGGACTGCTGAGGAGGCATCTTTGACTGGGATACCGTCGAGAAACGCCTCGCGGAGCTGAACGCAGCCTCCGAGGATCCCAACCTGTGGAACGACGCCGAGGCGGCGCAGAAGGTCATGCGCGAGCGCGGCGCCCTCGAGGACGCCGCGGGCGCGATCAAGAAGCTCAGCCAGGATCTCGATGACGCCGCGACGCTCATCGAGCTCGGCGAGATGGAAGGCGACCAGGACACCATTCTCGAAGGCGAGAACGGCATCCGCGCCGTCGAGAAGGAGGCCGCGCGCCGCCAGATCGAGACGCTCCTGTCCGGCGAGGCCGACGGGCTCGACACCTATGTCGAAGTCCATGCCGGGGCCGGCGGCACCGAGAGCCAGGACTGGGCGAACATGCTCCAGCGCATGTACGGCCGTTGGGCCGAGCGCCGGAAGTACAAGGTCGACATCGTCGAGTGGTCTGATGGCGACGAGGCCGGGATCAAGGGCGCCACGCTCATGGTCAAGGGCCACAACGCCTATGGCTGGCTCAAGACGGAATCCGGCGTCCACCGCCTCGTGCGCATCTCGCCCTACGATTCGAGCGCGCGGCGCCATACCAGCTTCGCCAGCGTCCGGGTCTATCCGGTGATCGACGACCGCATCGTCATCGAGATCAAGGAATCGGATTGCCGCATCGACACCTATCGGTCGTCGGGCGCCGGTGGCCAGCACGTGAACACCACCGATTCGGCGGTGCGCATCACCCACAATCCCACCGGGATCGTGGTGGCGTGCCAGCAGGAGCGGTCCCAGCACAAGAACCGGGCCACGGCCTGGAACATGCTGCGCGCCCGGATGTACGAGGCCGAGCTCAAGAAGCGCGAAGAGAAGGCCAATGCCGAGAACGCGGCCAAGACCGATATCGGCTGGGGCCACCAGATCCGGTCCTACGTGCTGCAGCCCTACCAGCTGGTGAAGGACCTGCGCACGGGCACCCAGTCCACCGATCCCGACGAAGTGCTGGACGGTGCACTCGATCCCTTCATGGAAGCGTCCCTGGCCCAGCGCGTCTATGGCGGGGCCGGCGAAGTCGAGGACATCGATTAGTCCTCGCTTCCCTTCAGTTGGGCTCTCCTATCTAGCGGCGAGGAACTGCGCGTCCGATCCGCCGAGGACGCGCAGGAAGCGCTGCGGGTCCACGGGCTCGCCGTCGATCCTCGTCTCGTAATGCAGATGGCTTCCCGTCGAGCGGCCGGTGGAGCCGACACGGCCGATGGCGCCCCCGGCCTCGACCCATTCTCCCGCGCCTACCGTGATGGATGACAGATGGGCGTAGCGCGTCACGAGCCCGCTGCCGTGATCGACCTCCACCATGTTGCCGTAGCCGCCATTGTAATCGGCGACCGTCACCCGGCCGGCCGCCGTCGCGCGGGCGCTTTCCCCGAACTCGGCCTTCATGTCGAGGCCGGTATGCAGGGCGAGCCCGCGCGTGAACGGATCGAGACGGGGTCCGAAACCGCTCGACAGGCTGTACTTGCCGGCCAGGGGCTGCCGCACGGGGAGGGCGGATGCGATGCGGCGGAGGCGGTCTTCCTCTCCCAGAGCCCGCCGGACCTGCCCGACCGCGATGCCGAACGGATCGGTGGCGAGCGGCACGAGCGGCCCACCGATCCCCGCCTCGCGTTGGCGCTCGAAACGCTGCGGGTCGAGGCCGACACGGATGACGATGTCACGCAGGCGCTGCGAGCCGCGGATCGCGCGCACGCCGAGCGCATCAAGGGTTCGGATCTGGTGCGCGCCCAGACCATCGAGGCGCCGATCCAGCCCCGCCAGAACCTGCTCGGTCTCTCGCAGAGACTGCCGGCCGGGCGCGCCGTCGCGTGAGCGCAACTCGAAGGCGTCGGGCGTCGGAAAGGGCTTTGGCGCAGGCTTGGCCGGAGTTTTGGCGACAGGGTCGGTGATCGTGGCCGCGTAACCGAGCGCCCCGGTCTCGGCGGGATCGTCCGCCGCACTCCGGGCGGCACTCGCGATGGGGTGCCCGGCCTCGCTCGCGAGGAGCGAAAGCTGGGCCTGACGCTTTTCCATCGCGGCTTGGCGCTGGGACAGATCGGCCACCCGCGCGGCCAATCCCTCGCGCGTGGCGAGATGCTCCATCGTCGCCCGGTCGAGCTGAAGCCTGAGGGCCCCGATCCGCTCCTCGTAGGCATATTGCAGGGCGGTCTGCTGGGATACGAAGCGGGCCAGGATCTCGTCGTGGAACACGAGGTACCATGTGGCGGCACCGGCCCAGAGCGTGGCGATGGCGAGGCCACAGACGAGGGCCGGCACGAGGCGTCGTCCCGCGTTCGGCAGGCGTATTCCACCGATCATGGAAAACGAAAAACGCATCCGGGCCAACCCCACTCCAACTCCCGCCATTGGAGGGGATCAGGGTTAACGAAGCGCAAAATCCCACGCGCGAGACGTCGACGTCGAGACGCGCGCGGCAGTGGCTTCAGGCCAACGCGCGCGCCGCGGCGAGAACCTCCTCCGCATGGCCGGGCACCTTCACCTTCGACCAGACGCGCGCGATGCGCCCCTCGCCGTCGATGAGCACGGTGGTGCGCTCCACCCCCATGTACTTGCGGCCGTACATGCTCTTTTCCACCCATACGCCGTAGGCTTCGAGCATCGACTTGCTCTCGTCGGAAGCGAGGGGGAAGGTCAGATCGTACTTCGCCCGGAACTTATCGTGGCTCTTCATCGTATCGGGGGAGACGCCCACCACCACGGTATTCGCTTCCCCGAAGGCGGCGCCGAGGGCGTTGAAGCCTTGTGCCTCCAGGGTGCAACCGCTGGTATCGTCCTTCGGGTAGAAGTAGAGTGCGACCTTGCGACCCTTGAACGCGGCGAGGCTGATTTCCTCGCCGCCCGCGCCCGGTAATGTGAAGGCGGGAGCGTGATCTCCGGTGTCGAGAGGCATGATGCCTTCCTTTCGGCCGATTGATAGTGTGCCACAAGAGACGTTGATCGAGGGGCACATGACCCCTCGACTGAGGACCAAAAGATTGCCGGGTCAAGGCAACCCCGAATCCCGGACACCTGCTCGATAGCGTGAGCGGCCCGTCCGATCCAGCGGCTCAAGGATCGATGAACCAGGACACCGCCACAGCTTTGCGACGGGGTAGGTCGCCTCGGCGGCGGCGGCGGCCGCTGCTATGGCTTTCGCTCGTTCTAGTGGCCGCCCTCACGCTCGCCGTTTCCGGGGCGTTCTGGCGTCTGACCAACGGTCCCCTGCGCATCGACGGCATGTCCGAGCGCGTGGCCTCGGCCATCGCGGGCAGTATCGGCCCCGGTTGGCGAGTGGACCTGCGCGACAGCACCATCGAGCTCGATTCCGAGAATTCCCTGGCGCTTCAGGTCGCCGGCCTCGACATCCATAACCCCGACGGCGCCCTCGTCCTGCGCGCTCCCATGGCGGTGGTGAGCCTGGATACCTGGGGTCTGCTGCGCCTCGCGGTCCAGCCGAGGGCCATCGAGTTCCGCGACCTGCAGATGACGGCCCTGGTCCACCGCGACGGGTCCATCGCCTTTGCCGGTTCCGATCCGGCCCATGCCGCAGCGGAGCCTCATACGCTGCCCAGCGTCGATAGTGCCCGGGGAACTTCGTCGCCGATCTCGGCCGCCATCGCCTCGATCTTCGGCATCGTCCTCGATCCGGCCGGAGTGGTCGGAGCCCTCGACCGGGCGCGGATCACCAATGGGCGCCTGACGCTGATCGACGACGACGCCCGCCAGCGTGGGGTGTTCGAACACGTCAACGGGCTGTTCCGACGCGACGCGGCGCGGGATTCGCGGGTGTTCGAGCTGCGCATCGACGGCCCTCACGGGGAATGGCGCTTCGGCGGTGACCTGCACGAGGGCGGCAACGGAAAGCGCAACGGCATCATCACCCTGGACGATCTGCCGGTCACCGATCTGCTCCTCCTCTCGGGGCAATCGAAACTGCCGATCGAGACCGACCTGAAGGTCTCGGCCAAGGCGGAGGTCGGGCTCGACAACGGTCGGGTCGAGGCCCTGAAATCGACGGTCAAGACCAGCGACGGTAATTTCCTCATCGAGGAGAAGGACTTCAACCCGGTCACCATCGAAAGCCTGACCGCCTCGGTCAGTTGGGACGAGGCCAAGCGGGTCCTGAACCTCGACAGCATCGATTACCTCGGAGCCGGCAACGCGGTGCATCTCGCCGGTGTCTGGACCGCGAGCCCGGTGGGCGGCCCCACGGCCTGGACCCTGGCCCTCGCGGGCAAGGATGCGATCCTGCGCGGCGCCGCCAGGACCGACAAGCCGGTCAAGCTCGACGCCCTCTCGGCCCATGTCACGGGGCGCGACGGCGGCCTCTCCATCGACGAGTTCACCGTGGCGGGAGCCGGCGGAGCCACCGGCCGGGTCACCGGTACGGTGGACACCAGCGCCGACGAGGGCGGCCTCACGCTGAAGATCAACGCCGCCCATACCGATGGGCGCATGGCCCTGCGCCTGTGGCCGGAGCATATCGCTCCGCCCGCCCGCGAGTATCTGGTGGACAACCTCCAGGGCGGCCTCGTGGACAAGGTCGACATCACCGTGGACATGAGCGGCAGCGAGCTCGCCGCCGCGACGCGTGGCGAGCCGATGCCGGACAGCGCCATCCATATCGATTTCGCCGTCTCCAACGCGACGCTGGCGGTCAGCGAGGGCGCTCCCCCCCTGAGCCGCGGCCGGGTGACGGGGACCATCACCGGCCTCACTACGAACATCCGCGGCGTCACCGCCGACATCAAGATGCCGGACGACCGGACGCTCTACATCACGGACGGCTCGTTCGTGATCCCGAAGATCACGCCTGACACCGTCACCGCACAGATCGGCCTGAAACTCGGCGGCGGTGCGGACGCCCTCGTCGCCCTGCTCCAGACCAAGATGTTCAAGAACCTCACCGGGGTCGAGATCGACCCGGCCTCGGTCAAGGGCAATGCCGATCTGCGCATCGACTTCCCGCTCAACCTCAAGCGCATCCCCGACCTGCCGGACCTGCCCGTGAGCCTCACCGGTACCCTGAGCGACCTCGCCGTCGAGAGGGCTTTCGGAAAGGAGAAGCTCGAGAACGGCCGCTTCGCCGTCACCTACGAACGGGGCGGTTTCACCCTGAAGGGCGACGGCCGGGTGCTCGGCTCGCCGCTCACCCTCGACCTGCGCCAACCGAAGGCGGGCGCACCGGGTGAGGTCAACGCGACGCTCCTCCTCGACGAGGCCCTGCGGGCGAGGCGAGGCCTGCCGGTGGCGCCGCAGCTTGCCGGGCCGATCCCGTTGAAGATCAACCTCGCCATCGGAAAGGGCAGCCCGGCGCGCTCGCCCATCCGCATGGAAGCGGATCTGTCCCGCGCCTCCATCGATGGCCTGATCCCGGGCTTCGTCAAACCGGCCGGCAAGCCGGGGCGCGTCAGCTTCGTCATGACCGAGGTCAGCCCGGGGGGCGCCATGGACCTGCGCGACATCGTCCTCGATGCCGGCAGCGCCAGCGCGCGCGGCACGGCGGCGATCAATGGCGATGGGCAATTCGACCGGGCCGACCTCTCGAGCTTCAAGCTGTCGCCCGGCGACGACATGCGCATCCAGATCGACCGCAGCGGCAACCTCTACAAGGTGGGCGTGAAGGGGGCCGTGGCCGATGCGCGGCCCTTCATGAAATCGCTCGGAGGACCGGAGGGCAAGGCCGGCAAGGAAAGCGGCCGAGACCAGTCCAAGGAGATCGAGGCCGATATCAGCTTAGGCATCATCACGGGATTCAACGGCGAGGCCCTGACCGGCGCCAGCGCGAAGCTCTCGATGAAGGGCAAGGATTTCCGCTCGGGCCGCCTGCAGGGCCGCTTCAACGGAGCCGGCTTCTCGGCGGTGGTGTCCCGCTCGGGCCGCGGCGATCCCTCGATCAACATCGAGACCACCGATGCCGGGGCTACCCTGCGCTTCGTCGATATCTACAAGCGCATGTATGGCGGGCGCCTCGTCCTCGGCAGCACCCTCGGGGACGGGCCGCAGACCGGCGTGGTCCAGATCCGCGATTTCACGCTGCGCAACGAGCCGGCCCTGTCGAGCATCATGGCGCAGGGTCCGGCGACCAGCGAGGTCGTCGATGCCAAGGGCCGCAAGCAGATCATCCAGAACGCCGGCAACGACGTGAGCTTCGACCGCCTGCGGGCGAACTTCACCCGCACTGGCAGCCGCGTCGACTTCACCGACGCCGCCATCTCCAACGCGGCGATGGGCTTCACCATGAGCGGCTACCTCGACACGGCCAAGGAACGCGCCGACATCAACGGCACCTTCGTCCCGCTCTACGGGCTGAACAACGTCGTCTCGCGGCTCCCCCTGTTCGGGCAACTCCTCGGCGGCGGGAACAACGAGGGTCTGTTCGCCCTGAATTTTCGGGTCTCGGGCCGCCTGTCCAAGCCGGATGTGAGCGTGAACCCGCTCTCCGCCCTGGCGCCCGGCATCCTGCGCCGTCTGTTCAGCGCCGGAGGCAATGACGGCTTTCCCGGCGCGACTTCCGCCGGAGAGACCGAACGCTGAGATCGCCGGCCACTCCCGCCCTCTGCGGGCCACTGGATTGACGCAGCTGCTCTTTTAGGCAGAGCGCATTCCTCTTCCCCTTGTGGGGAGAGGTCAGGAGTGGAGGTGGCTTCGCCAGCCTCCGCAGCGGCAGGAGGGGCACCCGACCACCCCCACCTCCAACTCCTCCCCACAAGCTCGACGGATCTCGGGCAGGCCCGAGATCCGCTGGGGAGGAGGGCAGGGTGGCGCATCCCGCGAACGATGTGAATGCTCTAGCGCCGCCGGCGGGAGAGGGGGCGATCTCTCCGAACAACGCGCTCCGCTCATCCGACCCTCTGCGCGGGCCACCTTCCCCCGCAGAGGGGGAAGGAAGACGCGCCACACTTTCGAAACCCGCGCTTGAGGTTCTACCCCCGTCGCCTCACTCGACCCGGAGAAGCACGTGCTTCTTGCGGCCGAAGGAGAGCTTCACCACGCCGTCCTGGCCGAGATCGGCCAACGTCAGCACCGCCTTCTCGTCGCTGATCTGCACGTCGTTGACACGCAACCCGCCGCTCTTGATCTGGCGCCGCGCCTCGCTGGTGGAGGGGACGAGCCTGGCGTGGTCGGGACCGAAGGCCGAGAGTACGCCGAGACCGGCCTCCAGGACGGAGCGGGCGACGGTGACGCTCGGCAGGTCCTGCGCCACGGCGCCTTCCACGAAGGTCTTGCGCGCGGTCTCGGAAGCGGCGTCGGCCGCCTCGCGTCCGTGCATCAGGGCCGTCGCCTCGGTAGCGAGCACCTTCTTCGCCTCGTTGATCTCGGCGCCCTGCAGCGCCTGCAGCCGGGCGATCTCGTCCATCGGCAAAAGGGTGAACAGCTTGAGGAACCGCGCCACGTCGGCGTCCTCGGTGTTGCGCCAGAACTGCCAGTAATCGTAGGGGCTCAGCATCCCGGCATCGAGCCAGACTGCGCCCGCCGCCGTCTTGCCCATTTTCGCGCCGGACGCCGTGGTGAGGAGCGGACAGGTCAGCCCGTAGAGCTGCGGCGTGCCCATGCGACGGCCGAGATCGATGCCGTTGACGATGTTGCCCCACTGGTCCGATCCGCCCATCTGCAGCACGCAGCCGTAGCGGCGGTTGAGCTCGACGAAGTCGTAGGATTGCAGGATCATGTAGTTGAACTCCAGGAACGACAGTTCCTGGTCGCGCTCCAGACGCATCCGCACGCTGTCCATGGACATCATGCGGTTGACCGAGAAGTGCCGGCCGATATCGCGCAGCATCTCGATGTAGTTGAGCTTGGTCAGCCACTCGGCGTTGTCGACCATGGTGGCAGAATTGCCGCCGCCACCGAAGGTCAGGAACCGCGAGAAGGTCTTCTGGATCCCGGCCTTGTTCTCCTCGATCTGCTCCAGCGTCAGGATCTTTCGCGACTCGTCCCGACCGGACGGGTCGCCGACCCGGGTGGTGCCGCCGCCCATCAGGGTGATCGGGGTGCCTCCCGTCGCCTGAAGCCAATGCAGCATCATGATCGAGAGCAGATGCCCCACATGGAGGGAGGCCGCCGTGCAATCGTAGCCGACATAGGTCGTCAGTCGGCCTTCCAGGGCCGCCGCGTCGATCCCGGCGAGGTCCGATCCCTGGTGGATGTAGCCGCGCTCGGACAGAACCCGCAGGAAGTCGGATTTCGGCGCGAAGGTCTCGGGCTGGTTCGGCGTGGCGGTGGACATGCGGGGTTCCGGATTCGACTGGTCGCGGCGCGGGACAGGAGAAACGCCGGCGTGATAGCAGCAGGTCAAGTGATGCGCGGCTCTTAGCAGGGCTCACCGCGGAAGGCACGGGGCGTAAACGGCATGACCATGATGCGGGCGATCGGCCTGATGAGCGGCACCTCCCTCGACGGCGTCGACGTGGCGCTGATCGAGACCGACGGCGAGGACGTGAAGGTGGTCCGCAGCCATAACGGCTATCTCGAACCCCTCGGCCCCACCGGCTATCGCGGCTACACCGATGAGGATCGCGAGTTGCTCCGCCGGGCGCTGTCCGATTCCGAAGCGGTGGTCGCCCGCGAGGATCGGCCCGGCTGCCTCGCGGAGGCGGAGGCCTTCGTCACCGCGGCCCATGCGGAGGCGGTGGAGGCCTTCCTCTCCGCGAACGGCCTGAGCGCCAGCGATATCGACGTGATCGGCTTCCACGGCCAGACCGTGGTCCATCGCCCCGATCAGCGCATGAGCGTGCAGATCGGCGATGGCGCCGCGCTGAGCCGCCGTCTCGGGATTCCGGTGGTGTCGGACCTGCGTCACGCGGACATCGCCGCGGGAGGGCAGGGGGCGCCGCTGGTGCCGGTCTTCCACAAGGCGCTGGCCAAGGCCGCCGGGTTCGAGGGTGCGCTCGGCATCCTCAATATCGGCGGGGTCGCCAATGCCACTCTCATCGCCTCCAACGGCGACGTGATCGCCTTCGACACCGGCCCCGGGAATGCCCTCATCGATGACTGGATGCGCGAGCGCACCGGCCGGCCCCTGGACGATGGCGGGCGCACGGCGGCGCGGGGACGGCCGGACGAGCCGCTCCTCGCCTGGCTCCTGACCCATCCGTTCTTCTTCCGCCGGCCGCCGAAATCGCTGGACCGCAACTGGTTCTCGCACAAGCTCGCCGGCCAGCTTTCCACCGAGGACGGGGCGGCGACGCTCACCGCCTTCACCGCCCGCGCCGTGGCACGCGCCCTCGACCACGCGCCGGAGATCCCCACGCGCTGGATCGTCGCCGGCGGCGGCGCCCGCAACGGCGAGCTGGTGCGGCTCCTGAACTACCATCTGCGCGCCGAGATCACGACGGCGGACGCCATCGGCTGGTCCTCGGCCTATCTCGAAGCCCAGGCCTTCGCGCATCTCGCCGTGCGCTCGCTGAAGGGCCTGCCGATCACCTTCCCGTCGACCACGGGCGTGCGGGAGGCGATGACCGGCGGGGTGCTGGCGCGGCCGGAGGCATGAGCCCGGCGCTTTGCCCTCAGCCGAAACCCGCGCTAGAGCGTCTCCCACCATGTCGCACAACACTTTCGGCCATCTCTTCCGCGTGACCACCTTCGGCGAGAGCCACGGGGTGGCCCTCGGCTGCGTGGTGGACGGGTGCCCGCCCGGGATTGCCATCGAGGCGGCGGACATCCAGGCGGAGCTCGACCGGCGCAAGCCCGGCCAGTCGCGCTTCACGACCCAGCGCCGCGAGCCCGACCAGGTCCGCATCCTGTCGGGCGTCTTCGCCGACGACCGCACCGGCGGCGTCCAGCTGACAACCGGCACGCCGATCGCCCTGGAGATCGAGAACACCGACCAGCGCTCGAAGGATTACTCCGAGATCCGCGACAGCTATCGGCCGGGCCACGCCGACTACGCCTACGACGCCAAATACGGTATCCGCGATTATCGGGGAGGCGGGCGCTCGTCGGCCCGCGAGACCGCCGCCCGCGTGGCGGCCGGGGCCATCGCGCGGCGGGTCCTGCCGGCCGACATCGTCATCCGGGCCGCGCTGGTGCAGATGGGACCGCATGCGGTCGACCGGTCGCGGTGGGATTGGGACGAGGTGGCCCGCAACCCGTTCTTCTGCCCCGATGCCGAGACGGCCAAATTCTACGAAGAGTATCTCGACGGTATCCGCAAGGACGGCTCGTCCATCGGCGCCGTCATCGAAGTGGTCGCCGAAGGCGTGCCGCCGGGCCTCGGAGCGCCGATCTACGGCAAGCTCGACGCGGATCTCGCTGCCGCGATGATGTCGATCAACGCGGTGAAGGGCGTCGAGATCGGCGACGGCTTCGCCTCGGCGGCTTTGCGCGGCGAGGAGAATGCCGACGAGATGCGCTCCGGCAATGCCGGCGCGCCGACCTTCCTCGCCAACCATGCGGGCGGCGTCCTCGGCGGCATCTCCACCGGCCAGCCGCTGATCTGCCGCTTCGCGGTGAAGCCAACCTCCTCGATCCTGACGCCGCGCATGAGCGTGACGACCAACAATCGTGACGTCGACCTCGTCACCAAGGGCCGCCACGACCCCTGCGTCGGTATCCGCGCCGTTCCCGTCGCCGAGGCGATGATGGCATGCGTGCTCGCCGATCACTATCTGCGTCACCGGGGGCAGGTCGGGACGCGCGATCGGGAGTGATCGCATCATGCGCAACGGCACGCCCTCCCCCCTTGTGGGGAGGGGCGGGGGTGGTGCCGGATATGGTGTGATCTTTCCGCCCCCACCCCCACCTCCGGCTCCTCCCCGCAAGGGGGAGGAGAGACCCGCGATACGACGACGAAGAGATATCCCGTGCCCCATACCCACGTCACGCAGGCCATCGAGGCCTATGCCCGCGGCGAGATCGTCGTCGTCACCGATGACGACGATCGCGAGAACGAGGGCGACCTCGTCGTCGCGGCCTCGCTCTGCACGCCGGAGAAGATGGCTTTCATCGTCCGCAACACCTGCGGCATCGTCTGCGCGCCTCTCACCCGCGCCGAAGCACGGCGTCTGCGGCTCGACCCGATGGTGGCTTCCAACGATGCGCCGCTCGGCACCGCCTTCACGGTGACGGTGGATGTGAAGCATGGGCTGACCACCGGCATCTCGGCCGAGCAGCGCTGCAACACGGTTCGGGCGCTCGCCAACGGCAATATGGGTGAGTCCGATTTCGTCCGCCCCGGCCACGTCTTCCCGCTCATCGCCAAGGATGGCGGCGTTCTCATGCGCTCCGGCCACACGGAAGCGGCGGTGGACCTGTGCAAGCTCGCCGGGCTGCCGCCCGTGGGCGTGATCTGCGAACTGGCCAACGATGACGGCACGGTGATGAAGGGGCCGCAGATCACGGCCTTTTCGGAACTGCACGGCCTCAAGCGCGTCTCGGTGGCCGACCTCATCGCCTACCGCCAGGCGCGCGAGAAGCTGGTGGAGCGGGTCGGGACCTTCCCGGTGAAGTCGGAATTCGGCGAGCTCACCGGCTTCGCCTACACGACCCCGTTCGAGACGGTTCAGCAATTCGCCTTCGTCCAGGGCGATATCGGCGACGGACGCGACGTGCTCGTCCGCCTGCATCGCTCCAACGTGGTGGCCGACGTGATCGGCGGGGGCAAGTCGATCGACTGCGTCCTGCGCCGTTTCGCCAAGGAAGGACGCGGCGTCCTCGTCTACCTGCGCGACGGCACCGCCGGCGTGCCGCTCTCGTCCTATGCGGAGGAGGGGGCGGAGGCCCAGCGTGTGCGGCAATGGCGCGAGGTCGGACTCGGCGCCCAGATCCTGCGCGACCTCGGCATCGTCTCGATCCGCAACCTCTCGACCTCGTCCCGCTCCTATGTCGGCCTGTCGGGCTTCGGCATCGAACTGCTGGGCGAGGTGCCGCTGGACGGGTGAGGCATCCTCACCGTCCCATCAGCGCATCCATATGGGCGGTGACCGAACGGGCGAGACCGTCCAGGCTGTAGCCGCCCTCCAGCACGGAAACGATTCGGCCGCCGGCATGCTTATCGGCGATCTCCATGAGCTTCCGGGTGGCCCAGCCGAAATCCGCCTCGTCGAGTTCGACGCTGGCCAGCGGATCGAGGCGGTGGGCGTCGAAGCCAGCAGAAATCACGATCAGGTCGGGGGCGAAGGCGGAGAGGCGGGAGAGAACCCCCTTCTCGAACTTCTCGCGGAAGATTGCGCTGTCGTCGCCGGCCCGTAACGGCACGTTGACGATGGTGTCGTGGGTGCCACGCTCGCCCACCGCGCCCGTGCCGGGAAACAGCGGCATCTCGTGGGTCGAGGCGTACATCACCGCCGCATCGTCCCAGAAGATGTCCTGCGAGCCGTTGCCGTGATGGACGTCCCAATCCACCAGCGCCA
The DNA here is from genome assembly GCF_008040005.1 of Methylobacterium sp. WL19. NCBI lineage: Bacteria > Pseudomonadati > Pseudomonadota > Alphaproteobacteria > Hyphomicrobiales > Methylobacteriaceae > Methylobacterium > Methylobacterium sp. WL19. Next base: position 27,489 of record NZ_VRVC01000018.1, on the reverse strand, counting down.
CGCGGCTGGCTCCGTGGCGTTCCCTGGCGTGGCGGACGGCGATGGCGGCGGAGTTGAACAGGCAGAAGCCCATCGCCTGCATACGCTCGGCATGGTGGCCCGGCGGCCGCATGGCGACGAAGGCGTTCGAACAGGCCCCGCTCATCACCGCGTCCACGGCATGGACGGCGCCGCCGACGCCGCGCAGGGCCGCGTCGAGGGTGCCGGGGGACATCAGCGTATCCGAATCGATCTGGATATAGCCGGATCGCGGGGAGGCCGCGATGATCGCCTCCACATAGGGAACGGGATGGGCCAGGGCGACGGTTTCCGTCTCGGCGCGGGGCGCCGATTCGCGCAGCAGACCGGAGAACCGCTCCTTCTCCAGGGCGGCCTCCACGGCGCGGATCCGGTCCGATCGTTCCGGGTGCCCCTCGGGCATCTGGTGATCCAGCGCGGCGGGGTGGCTTACGTACAGGGTCGTCACGCTCATCCCTCCGAACGATCCCGGTCGTTCCACCCGACCCGACTGTGCTTTTCGCACAACATACGATGCAAATGCGCCACGGTTCAGGGTAGCGAGATTACGCGCCGATCAGTCTGCGAGTTAGATGGCGACATAATCCATCAACCACATTCTTCGAAGCCCTTTGGCTTCGAGACAGGCTCACTCTCACATGTCGCCCACGACCCGGTCGCCCATTCTCTCCCATTACGGCGTCCTGCGCCGCTCGCTCGGCGCCGCGACGATCCTGTCCGCCCTCGCACTCGGCGCCTGCAACACGCAGACGGCGACCACCCCGCTCAGCCCGCCCACCGCGCATACGGCCCTGGCCCAGCCCGCCGCCCTCACCGGTGAGGCCCGCGACAAGGAATGGCTGAAACAGGCGCCGCAAGGCAATGTCGATCCCAAGATCGCCCGCACCACCGTCGACTACAAGACGAACGAGCCCCCCGGCACCGTCATCGTCGTGACGAAGGAGCGCCGGCTCTATTACGTTCTGCCGGACGGCAAGGCGATGCGCTATCCCGTGGCCGTGGGCCATGCGGGCATGGCCTGGGCCGGTACCGCCAATGTCGACCGCAAGGGCGAGTGGCCGGATTGGAACCCGCCGCCCGAGATGATCGCCCGCCGCCCGGAACTGCCCAAGCGCCTCGAGGGCGGTCCCACCAGCCCGATCGGAGCCCGCGCGCTCTATCTCGCCGAGGGCAAGAAGGACACGCTGTTCCGCATCCACGGCACCAACGAGCCGGAGAAGATCGGCCAGGCGGTGTCGTCCGGCTGCATCCGCATGCTCAACGCGGACGTGGTCGATCTCTACGAGCGCGTTCCGATCGGCGCCAAGGTGGTGGTCCGCTGAGGCGAAACTGGACCCAGGCTCCGTCGCCGAGGCGGCGGAGCCTGGGTCCAATGATACGATTCGGAAAGGCTCATTCGTGAGCAGGCTTTAACCTGAACGTTGATTCAGATTTGGCCGTTAACTTCTTGAACGGGTGCCTCCTGCATAGTCATCGACATGCAGAAACACAGACCGGCGCAAATAAAGCCGGGGAGGCACCAACCAATGATCAACCATTCGCTTCAGCTTTTCTGTAACCGTGTCGTCGCCGCCGGCCGCATCAGCGCCGCGGACGTCGTGATCCTCGGCCGCGACATCCTCCCGGACGGCATCTCGCATGCAGACGAGGCCGACATGCTCATCGCCCTCGACCGGGCCGTGCCGCAGAGCGACGCCTCCTATGCCGACCTGGTCAGCGCCGCAGTGGTGAATTTCGCCGTCTGGGGCGAGCGCCCGACCGGCTACGTCGATATCGAGATCGCCCGCTGGCTCGTCGGCTCCCTGCGCAGCGATGCCGGCCCGACCCCGCTCGCTGCCCGCATCGCCTTCGAGATCGTGCGTGAAGCCGAGACCAGCCACGAGATCCTCGTGGCCTTCGCCATCGGCAGCGCACACCGTCGCGTCCATGCGGAGGATTCCGCCTCGGCCCCCGTCGCAGAACTGCTCGAAGCCGCCTGAGCTCGGGCTGTCAGAACTTGTCTGCGGGCCGACGACGCGCTCTCTCGGGCCAAGGAGAACGGGCGCAACCGCTGCGCGGCGGTGTGGTCGCCATCCCCCCGTGATTTTGAATACACACGCGCCCCGGCGCAGCGCATGAACAATCCTTCATTGGCCCAGCTTTGCGAAGCCGCACAACTGCTTTAACGGGAACGAGCTTGAGCGCGACGGCGCTCGTGACCTTTCCTGCTTCACCAGAGTGCCTGGACCGATGTTCGAGAAAATCCTGATTGCGAACCGCGGCGAGATTGCGTGCCGCATCATCAAGACCGCGCGCAGGATGGGCATCAAGACGGTCGCCGTCTATTCCGATGCCGACAGGGACGCCGTACACGTGGCGATGGCCGACGAGGCGGTCCATATCGGCCCCGCTCCGGCCGCACAGTCCTACCTGATCATCGACAAGATCATTGAGGCCTGCAAGCAGACCGGCGCCCAGGCGGTCCACCCCGGCTATGGCTTCCTGTCCGAGCGCGAGGCGTTCCCGCGCGCGCTGGCCGAGGCCGGCATCGTCTTCATCGGCCCCAATCCCGGCGCCATCGCCGCCATGGGCGACAAGATCGAGTCGAAAAAGGCCGCGTCGGCCGCCAACGTCTCCACCGTGCCGGGCTTCCTCGGCGTCATCGAGAGTCCTGAACACGCCGTCACCATCGCCGACGAGATCGGCTATCCGGTGATGATCAAGGCCTCCGCCGGCGGTGGCGGCAAGGGCATGCGCATCGCCTATTCCTCCGACGAGGTCGCGGAGGGCTTCGCCCGCGCCAAGTCCGAGGCCGCGTCCTCGTTCGGCGACGACCGCGTGTTCGTGGAGAAGTTCATCACCGACCCGCGCCACATCGAGATCCAGGTGATCGGCGACAAGCACGGCAACGTCATCTATCTCGGCGAGCGCGAATGCTCGATCCAGCGCCGCAACCAGAAAGTCATCGAGGAGGCGCCGTCGCCGCTCCTCGACGAGGCGACCCGGAAGAAGATGGGCGAGCAGGCCGTGGCTTTGGCCAAGGCCGTCTCCTACGATTCAGCCGGTACCGTCGAGTTCGTCGCCGGCCAGGACAAGTCGTTCTACTTCCTCGAGATGAACACCCGTCTTCAGGTCGAGCATCCGGTCACCGAGATGATCACCGGCCTCGATCTCGTGGAGATGATGATCCGCTCGGCCTATGGCGAGGCGCTGCCGCTGACGCAGGATCAGGTGAAGCTCAACGGCTGGGCCGTGGAGAGCCGCGTCTATGCCGAGGACCCGACCCGCAACTTCCTGCCCTCCATCGGCCGCCTGACCACCTACCGGCCGCCGGAAGAGGGGCCGTTCGGCTCGGCAATCGTGCGCAACGATACCGGCGTGGAGGAGGGCGGCGAGATCGCGATCCACTACGATCCGATGATCGCCAAGCTGGTGACCTGGGCGCCGACCCGCGCCGAGGCGATCGAATCGCAGGGCGAGGCGCTGGATTCCTTCGCCATCGACGGCATCCGCCACAACATTCCGTTCCTGTCGGCCCTGATGGCGCATCCGCGTTGGCGCTCGGGCAACATCTCCACCGGCTTCATCGCCGAGGAATTTCCGGAGGGTTTCTCGGCGCCGGAGCCGACGGGCGAGATCGCCCAGCGCATGGCCGCCGCCGCTGCCGCGATCGACCACAAGCTCAACACCCGCAAGCGCGGCATCTCGGGCCAGATGCGCGATCCGGCCCTGCTCCATTTCGAGCGCGACCGCGTCGTGATCCTCGCCGGTCAATCCTACCCGGTGACGGTGGACGATCTCGGCGACCAGATCGTCGTCACGGCCGAGGACGGCAAGACCTGGACGGTGGAGAGCGACTGGCGTCCGGGCGAGCCGGTCTGGTCGGGAGAGATCGACGGCACCCGCGTGGCCATCCAGGTCCGCGGCCTCCTCAACGGCGTGGCGCTCCAGCACGGCGGCGCGGCGGCCGAGGCTCGGGTCTTCACCCGGCGCGAGGCGGAGCTCGCCGCCCTGATGCCGGTCAAGGAGAATGCCGGCTCCGGCAAGCAGGTGCTCTGCCCGATGCCCGGTCTGGTGAAGGCCATCCTGGTCAAGGAAGGCCAGGAAGTGAAGAACGGCGAACCCCTCGCCATCGTCGAGGCGATGAAGATGGAGAACGTCCTGCGCGCCGAGCGTGACGGCACGATCTCCAAGATCGCCGCGAAGGAAGGCGACAGCCTGGCGGTCGACGCGGTCATCATCGAATTCGCCTGAAGGCCACTTCCTCCGGACCGGCGGGGTGGGCATCGTCTCACCCAGCCGGTCCGTGCGCTTCACCGTTCCGGGACAGGGGACCGGAGGCGGGGCGCTCGACAACACCCACCCGGTCACCCAGCCCATGCCCCTCTATTTTTCCTACGGCGCCAACATGGATGCCGCCGCCATGGCGGCGCGCTGCCCCGGCTCGACCTCCCTCGGCACGGCACGGCTGAACCGGCACCGCTTCATCATCATGCGGGAGGGCTACGCCTCGGTGGTTCGGGCCCCCGCATCCACCGTCTGGGGCGTCCTCTGGGATCTGGCGCTGGCCGATGTGCCGGCCCTCGACCGCTACGAGGGTGTCGCCGGGCGGCTCTATACCAAAGCCTATCAGCCGGTGACGACCTCGACCGGGGTGAAACGCGCTCTGATCTATCTCGGATGCAGTGCCGTTCCGGGAGCTCCGAGACCCGATTATCTTCAGCCGGTCCTGGCCGCCGCCGAAGCCGCCTCGCTACCGCCCGCCTATATCGCGGAGATGCGCCGCTGGCTGCGGGCGCCGCGCGGCTGAGGAGAATCCATACCAAGCCTCTGCGGCGGCAGACGATCCGGCCGTCGCGAAGCAGATGGCCCCGCACCCGCGCGCCGGCGCCTACCACTACGTCGGGGTGTCGATGTCGTCCCAAGCGGTCTCGTGCCCGTTCTGGAACCGGGTGAGCCAGTTCAGGGCGACGTGGCGTTCCGCGACGACGTCGCCATTGAGGCTCTCGAGGCGGAGGTCCTTCTGCCGGGCCTGCCGCACGATCCAATGCTCCCGCCACACTCGGTCGAGGGCGTCGAGAATCTCTCCGGACGGGCGAAGACGCAATTCCCCCGAAGCGCTTCCGTCGCTGGCGAGAGCCGCGACGGACCGCCAGAGGGCGTCGACATCGATCAGCCGATCGCTTTCGGCGATCCGGGCGGCATCGATGCCCAAAGCCCAGAACAGGGTGTTGGCGGCCTCGTAGCGCCACGTCATGGCGAAGGCGTCCTCAGCCGCGACGGCTCGGACCTGACCCGTCTCGCGGGGCGTCAGGGCATCGAGGCCCACCGGATTGCAGGCCGGCTGCCCCGCCGCGATCGGCTCGCCGCCGGTCGCGTGCGCCTGGCCGTGGGCGGCGACATACAGCAGCGCGAGGGCACGCCGGAGCACGTCTCCCGGGCGTCGCAGGACGAGTTCGGCCTCCCCGATGGCGGGCGGCATGGCGGCCGGTGGTTTCGGCTCCATCTCTTGCAGGCGGTCGAGGGTCCGCGCGCGGCGCGCGACGGCGTCGGGCGGATAGGGCAGGACGGCAGCCGGGTCGGATTCACCCTCGGCCGAGATGACGACTTTCATGTCGGGCGCTCGCACGGACCCGTCCGGGAGGAACAGGACCGCATTGGCGGCGTTCGCCCAGGCTTCCACGTCGTCGAGATCAACGGTCACCACCTCGACACTCACGTGGTTTCGAACGCGTTGCAGATGACGCCAGAGATGGTAGCGAGACGCCGTCATCTGGCCGTCTCCGCGTCCCATCACGTAGCCGATGAACCCTTCGAGATGCGGCGCGAGTTCGGGATCGGACAGATCGCGCCGTCCGAACAATTCATGCGGAAAATCGAGCGGCGGCAGGTCGCGGACGGTGGCATAGGCATTGACGATGAGCGTCTCGACCGGGGCTGCCTCGGACCGCTCCCGGCTTCGCCCGAACAGTCGCCTGAGAATGTCCATCGTCGCTCCTTATCGACACTTCGCGCGTGTCCCGACCGCGCCGGAGGGGGCCGGGACCTTCGCGTCGCCGCGATCGCCCCATGACGGCGGCCGGATATCTCGCGTCCATCTTCGACTCAAGCGCCCACCGCGATGCCGTCGATGGCGGACCCGGCAGGACGTGCTTGCCTGATGTCCCGCACCCATCATGTTCGGACGAAAGTCATCGCAACACCATTTGCTTGTTGAGTCGAGCCGAGTTTCCAGCCACGAGATCGCCCCGGTTCGGGCGCGCGAACCTGAGAGGAGCGTTTCCCTGGATACGATCAGAACCGTCGACGTGGTGATCAGCGGCCGGGTGCAGGGCGTCGGCTACCGGTACTGGACCTCACGCGAAGCGGAACGTCGCGGCCTGAACGGGCATGTCCGCAACCGCGCGGATGGCGGTGTGAAAGCCAGGTTCAGCGGAGCGTCCGAGGCGGTCGCCGCCATGCTCGATGCCTGCCGGCTGGGGCCCGCAGGCGCCGCCGTGTCCTCGGTCGAGGCGATCGATGCGGCCGATCCGCCCGATGCGGGATTTCGCATCCTGCGAGACTGATCTCCCTCCGCCGTCGTCCATGACAGCGGGTTACTCCGATCCGTCACCGTCAGAGATTCGTTTCCCACGGATCGGGCCGATGCCCTATGGTCCGCGCCGCAGGCGGACAGGTGAGACCGGGTTCCGGTCGGCCACAAGCCGGGAAGCGATCAGAGCCCATGCAGCACCCGTTCACCCTCGCGGATTTCTCGCCGCTCGACATCGCCGGCCTCCTCTACTTCGTCACCGCCTGGGCCGGCTACGGCATAGCCGTTGCGCGGATGCGCGGGCGGCGCACGAGTCTGAGCCAGATCATGAACCGCCAGCGGGAGGAATGGTCGCGCCAGCTCACCGTCCGCGACAACCGCGTGGTCGACACCACGATCAACGCCTCCCTCCAGAACGGGACGGCCTTCTTCGCCTCGACCTCCCTCATCGCGCTCGGCGGCGTGCTGACCCTGTCCCGCTCCGGCGACGACGTGCTCACCCTGTTCGGCGCGCTGCCCTTCGGCGCCATCGCCACCCGCGTCACCTGGGAGGTCAAAGTGGCGGGCCTCGCCATGGTCTTCGTCTACGCGTTCTTCAAATTCGCCTGGGCCTACCGCCTGTTCAATTACGGCGCGATCCTCATCGGGGCGGTGCCTCCCAAGGGCACTGGCGCCCCGAAAGCCGACATGGACCGCGCCGCCCGCCGGGCCGCCGCCATGAACATCGCCGCCGGCAGCCATTTCGCGAAGGGGCAGCGCGCGTTCCTCTTCGCGCTGGCCTATCTCGGCTGGTTCGTGAATGCCTGGTTCCTGATGATCGCCACCACGGCCGTCATCTGTGTCATGTGGCGCCGGCAATTCACCTCCGACATCCGCGCCATCCTCCTCAACGAGGACGACGAGGCCACCCTGCAGGACACCGAGTCATGAGCACAGAGCGCAAATCCGTGAGCGAGGAGGAGATCGGCGAATCGATCCTCCGCCTCGTCGCCGAGCGAGGCGAAGGCAAGACCGTCTGCCCCTCGGAAGTCGCGCGTCATCTCGGCGGGCCGCATCCGGACGCCTGGAGCCCGCTGATGCAGCCGGTTCGCCGCATGGCCGTGCGCCTCACCAAGGAAGGCCGCATCGCCATCCTGCGCAAGGGCAAGCCCGTGGCCGACCCGGACGACTTTCGCGGGATCTACCGCCTCGGAATGCCCGCCCCGGACACCGGGGAAGCCTGAGCCGCGCCGCCGCGAAGGGGTCAGTCGGACTTCGCCTGCGGCGCCGGCAGCAGCGCGTCGGTGTAGCCGGCGAGCCGGTAGACGATCAGCCCGATCCATTCCTTGACCACGAGGTCGAGGACCAGCAGCCCATCGGAGGCGAAGCTCTTCGGCTTCCACGCGTCGCTCCATCCCACCGTGCGGTAATCGACCGGATAGGCCGTCACGTCGAAACCGGCCTGGCGGAAGCAGCCGATGGCGCGCGGCATGTGCCAGGCGGAGGTGACGAGCAGCCAGCGTTCACCCGTCACCGGCTTGACCAGATCGGCCGAGAAGCGCGCGTTCTCGTGGGTGTTGCGCGAGCGGTCTTCCAGGATCAGGCGCGTGCGCGGCAGCCCGAGCGTATCGGCGAAGCGGCTGACGATCGCGGCCTCGGACGTCCCGTCGTTGCCGAGCAATCCGCTCCCCCCGGAGAAGAGGAGCCGCGCCTGCGGGTAGAGGCGGGCGAGATCCGCGAAGGCGATCTGGCGCTCGCCGGCATCGTTCACCGAGAGCTGGCCGCGCGCCAGCGTCGTCTGGGTCTCCACCGCGCCACCCAGCACGATCACGCCCGTGATCGGTGCACCGTCCTCCGCGAAGCGTGGGAACCGGTTTTCGAGGGGCAGGGCGATCCAGGCGGAGAGAGGCAGGAGACCGCCGAGGAAGAGCCCGGCGAAGCCGAGGAGGGCCAGCCCGCGCCCGAGGCGCGGCGTCCAGCCGCCGAACATCAGGACGCAGCCGAGAAGCCCGATCAGGATGAAGAAGTTCGACGGCGTGATCACGAAATAGATCAGTTTCGAGAGCGGAAAGAACATGTCTGGACCCTGAAGCCTCGTATCTGCCGGACGATTCCGCGTGTGTGGGTCAGTCCCGATCCGGTCCGTCCGCATCCGGCGGGTAGGGATGCTCCTGCCCCTGCGGGTCGGTGACCCGCCAGCCGGATTCGTCGGCCCCGAGATAGGACGGCCCCACCGGCACCTTGCCGTGGCCGCCGGGAATATCGAGGACGTAGAGCGGCTGGGCGAGGCCGGACAGGCGCCCGCGCAGGCGCCCCATGAGATCGCGCCCCGCCGCCAATCCGGTGCGCAGGTGGCTGGTGCCCGGAGCGAGATCACCGTGATGGAGGTAGTAGGGCTTCACCCGGTTCTCGACGAATCTCCGCATCAGGCTCGCGAGGGTCTCCGGGTCGTCGTTGACCCCGGCGAGGAGCACCGTCTGGCTCACCATCGGGATGCCGGCATCGACGAGACGGGCGATGGCGGCTGTCGCGGCCGGCGTGAATTCGCGCGGATGATTGGCGTGGAGCGCGACGTAGACCGCGCCGCCGAAGCGCTTCAGGGCAACGACGAGATCGTCGTCCACGCGGGCGGGCTCGACCACCGGCACGCGGGTATGGATGCGCAGGACCTTGACGTGCGGAATGACGGCGAGGGCCTCGGCGATCTGCCCGAGCCGGCGGGCCGAGAGGGCGAAGGGGTCGCCGCCGGTGAGGATCACCTCCCAGATGTCGGGCCGGTCGGCGATATAGGCGAAAGCGGCGGCGAGTTCGTCCTCGCTCAGGGTGCCGAGCCCATCCGGCCCCACCATCTCGCGGCGGAAGCAGAAGCGGCAATAGACCGGGCAGACATGCAGCGGCTTCAGCAGCACCCGGTCGGGATAGCGATGGACGAGGCCCGGAAGCGGCGAATGCGCGGCATCGCCGATCGGGTCCGAATCCTCCTCCGGACGTGTCGCCAGTTCCTCCGCGCGGGGCAGGAACTGGCGGGCGATGGGGTCGGCGGAATCGGTGGGGTCGATGAGTTCGGCCATGTCGGGCGTCACCGAGACAGCGTATCGCGCCGCCACGGCTTCGAGCGCGGGAAGATCGGAGGCCGCGACGAGCCCGGCTTCGACGAGTTGCGCGGGGTTGCGGAGGGAGCGGGGAAGGGAATGGGGAAGCGGCCTGTTCACGCGTTGCAATCCATCGCCGCCGGCGTCTCCGCGACCGGCGTCCAGATCACGTCGTCGATGCGCGGCGCGCCGACCGCGAGCATGACCAGCCTGTCGAGGCCCAGCGCGATGCCGCTCGCTTCCGGCATGATGGCGAGAGCCGAGAGGAAATCCTCGTCGATCGGGTAGGTCTCACCGTAGATCCGCGCCTTCTCCGCCATCTCGATCTCGAACCGGCGCCGCTGCTCGTGCGGGTCGGTGAGCTCGCCGAAGGCGTTGGCAAGCTCGACGCCGCAGGCGTAGACCTCGAACCGCTCCGCCACGCGGGGATCGCGGGCGCTGGGACGGGCCAGGGCCGCCTCGCTCACGGGATATTCGTAGAGCAGGGTCGGCCGCCCGTCGCCGAGCTTCGGCTCGATCAGGGCGACGAGGACGCGGCAGAACAGGTCGGCCCAGGAATCGTCGGCCGCCACCCGCAGGCCGCAGGCAGCCACCGCTGCGGCGAGGCCGTCCCTGTCCGTGCCGCCGCCGGGCTCGATCGTCGCCAGGAGGTCGATGCCGGCATGGCGCTCGAACGCCTCGGCGAGGGTGAGGCGCTCGAAATCCGCGAAGGGATCGGATTCCCGGCCGCGAAAGCGGAAGGAGCGTGCCTTCGCCTCGTCGGCCGCCAGTGCCAGGATGTCGGCGCAGTCGCGCATCAACACCTCGTAGTCCTCGCCGGCCCGGTACCATTCGAGCATGGTGAATTCCGGATGGTGCAGGGGACCGCGCTCGCGGTTGCGGAACACCCGCGCCAGACTGAACAGCCGCGTCTCACCCGCCGCCAGCAGCTTCTTGCAGGCGAATTCCGGTGACGTGTGGAGATAGAGCGGGGAGGCGGCGCCATCATGGCCGATGGCCGAGGTGGCGAAGGCCGAGAGATGGGCCTCGTTGCCCGGCGAGACCTGGAGGGCGGCGGCTTCGACCTCGACGAAGTCGCGGGCCGCGAAATGCCGGCGCAGGGCCGCGACGATGCGGTTTCGCGCGAGGAGAGCCGGGCGGCGGTCGGCATGGCGGTGCGGTGCCCACCAGGGCGAGGGAGAACCGGTCACGCCCGCGCGTCCCGTAGCCGGCACGCCAAATGCGCATGCCGGCGCCGTGCTGCTGGCAACAGGCCGCCGGATAGGGTAGTGGCGAGGCACAGATGTCGCTCCCGCGGGCCGAATCCGCGCCGGGGCATCGCATATATTGTCTCGAACAGGATCTGACCCCGTGAAGGTGATCGCCTCTACGCTCCGCAAGGGCAACGTCGTCGACAAGGACGGCAAGCTCTACGTCATCCTGACGGTGGAGAACATCCACCCCGGCAAGGGCACTCCCGTGACGCAGCTCGACATGCGCCGCATCACCGACGGGGTGAAGGTGTCCGAGCGCTACCGCACCACCGAATCGGTGGAACGCGCCTTCGTCGAGGACCGCGAGCACACCTTCCTGTACGAGGACAGCGAGGGCTACCACTTCATGAATCCTGAGAACTACGATCAGGTGGCGGTGCCCAAGGACGTCGTCGGCAGCGCCGCGCCGTACCTGCAGGAAGGCATGAAGGTGATGCTGGCCTCGCATAACGACGTGCCGCTCACCGTCGAACTGCCCCAGCGCGTCACCCTCGAGATCACCGAGACCGAGCCGGCGATGAAGGGCCAGACGGCCTCCTCCTCCTACAAGCCGGCGATCCTGTCCAACGGCGTGCGCACCGCCGTACCGCCGCATGTGGCGGTGGGCACCCGCGTGGTGATCCTGACGGAAGACGGTTCCTACGTGGAACGCGCCAAGGATTGAGGATCGAGGATCCCCGATCACCGTGGATCCTCTAGGCTCGTGTTCATCGAAGGCTTGGGCACCCGCCTCCCTCGTGAGGCGGGTGCCTTTCGTTCAAGACGGCCTCACGGCGATACCGCTGGACCATCGGCCGTTTCGTAACAGGATTGGGACAGAGCCTGGGCCTTCGCCCGCTCCTCCGCGTTGAAACTCCGCCCCTTGATCGCCCACAGATTCTCGCGCTGGAGGGCATCGGCGACGCAGCGGGCGGCCACTCGGCATGTCTGCGCATTGCCCCCGGTCGCCTCACACTGCGTGCGGTAATCCTGACGGAATGCAACGAGACCGGCCTTCGGATGCGGACCGGTCACGGTCACGACGCCCGTCAGCAGGGCGAGCAGAAGCGGCTGGTGCACGAGATACACCGCGAGGCTGTGGCGCCCGGCCAGGGCCAGCCCCCGCGAGGGGAGCGATCTCGGCCGCCACTGTGACAGGCGACTGCGCATGAAGGCCGGCAGCCCGAGCCGGGCCAGTGCGAGCCCCAAGAGAACCAGCCCGAACCAGGGAAACAGGGGCACGTAATCGTTGGTGCGGGGCGGCAGCATGCCGAGGCCGAGGAAACTCAGGATCGGATCGTCGAAGACGGCGAGGTGATAATCCGGGTTCGCCATGACGGCGGGCGTTGCCAGCACGACGATGCCGACCACCAGTGCCGCCACCGGCGAGACCCGCAGGAACGGCACGGCGAGCACGCTCGATACGGCGATGCAGTGCAGGATTCCGAAGAAGATGTAGCTGTCGGGAAAGGTGTAGAATGTCGCCGCCGTAGTGAGGAGGGCGGCGATGCCGATCCGCGCGAGCCGCAGGAGAAACGCGCGGGGCCGGAGACCGTCCCGGTTCATCAGGACGAGGCCGATGCCGACGAGCACGAGGAACGTGCCGGCGATGAGATGGGCCGCGACCTTGCCCAGCGGCGCCAGGGCGTAGTTCTCCGGCGTGAGCCTCAGATCTCCGAGATCCCAGGTGGTGTGGTAGACGGCCATCGCCAGGAGAGCGATGCCGCGCGCGACGTCGATGAGATCGAACCGCCGGGCCTCGCGGAACCGGGTGGTGGATTGTGGCGCTTCGGCACCCGTGACGGGGCTCGCCGTCGAGGCGCTCATGCGCCCGGCCTCGGATGGGGCTGCCGTTCGGGCCGGGCGCATGAGCGCGGGCAGGGCGAAGGCTTCGCCACGGAAAGGAAGGTCTGGATCATCCGCGTTGGCTATCGCCGGTGGTGAGTCCGACGCAAGGGCACCGCCGATCGCGGGATCATCCGTTCGCTCCGGCGCGATGAACAAATGCAGGGCTTCTCCCGACATGATGGCGACCGATCGTGATCGGCCCGAACCCGCCCCGCCACTCGGCAGAGAGGATCTGCGATAGAGGCCTCGGGAAAGATTCGGCGCAAATGCCGCGTCCCGGACGGCCTGTTGCGCCCGAGCCGATATGCTGAAGAATGTATCAATCGCCGCAGTCGTTGTCGGTCAAACGGGCTTCCGCCGGGTTGTGACTTTGTTAATCTGTGGTGCGGATCGCGACGCGTGATTCGGTGTGGGTTGCTTACATGTCGGACGATGTCGGATCAGGCGCGCATGGGCTTCACGCCTCGGGGGAATCGGTCAACGGGCGAAGCACCGATCTCGCCGACGGAGAGGTGCTGCGCCCCCTCGACCTCGTCGAGGTATCAGGCCGCATCAAGTGGTTCGACGTCTCGAAAGGGTTCGGCTTCATCCTGCCGGACGACGGCTCCGCCGACGTGCTGGTTCATATCACCTGCCTTCGCCGCGATGGACATCAGGCGGCGAGCGAGGGCGCACGGATCGTGGTGGAAGCCACCGAGCGGCCGCGTGGCTGGCAGGCTTTCCGGGTGATCTCCCTCGATCAGTCGACGGCGACGCATCCGTCCGAACTCCCCATGCCCCGCACACATGTGAGCGTGACGGCGACGAGCGGGCTCGAGACGGCGGTGGTGAAGTGGTTCAACCGTCTGCGCGGATTCGGCTTCCTCAGCCGTGGCGACGGCTCTCCCGACATCTTCGTCCATATGGAAACGTTGCGTCGCTACGGCATCGCCGAACTGAAGCCCGGTGAGACCGTTCTCGTTCGGTATGGCGACGGTTCGAAGGGCAAGATGGCGGCCGAGGTTCGGCTTCTGGACGGCGCGCTGCCCGCCTCCCACTGACGGAATGACCACGTGACATCGTTCAACGCCGCCCGCTCGTTCGCGCCCTTGCGCGCGCTCCTGATCCTCGTCGCCATCCTGGCGGGCCTCGGCGCCGCCACCGCTCAGGAGGTCGCGGCGACGGAACCTCTGGAAATCGCCAGCAGGGGTACCCGGCACAGCTTTTCCGTCGAGGTGATGCGGGACGACGAATCGCGCTCGCGCGGCCTGATGTTTCGCCGCTCGATGCCGCCCGAGCACGGCATGCTGTTCGACTTCCAGAAAATCGAACGCGTCGCCATGTGGATGAAGAACACCTACCTGCCCCTCGACATGCTCTTCATCCGGCCCGACGGAAGCATCGCCCGGATTGCGACGAATACCGAGCCCCTGTCGACCAAGGTCATCCCATCGGGCGAACCCGTGGTGGCGGTGTTGGAGCTCAACGCCGGCACGACGGCCAAGCTCGGCATCAAGGCGGGCGACCGGGTCGAGCACACGATGTTCGGATCGCGCTGAAAACTGAGTATCGGTCGTCCTCGACCGGCGGTCTTAAGCGAACGCAGCGTGAACAAGCGTCTTGACGCCCGCTCGGTTTCCCACCAATGTTCCCTCATTGTTCCATGAGTGAGTGAGCCTGCGTCAGTGCGCTCCTCGACGATGGCAGGGGAACGCGATGATCGATCTTGAGGCTTCGAGCGAAGAAGTGGTCCTGTTCGAGAACGCCGACTGGCGCGTGATCGCGGATGGTCTGGAGCATCGCGGGACCGGATATTTCATCGCGCGCGACGGGTTGGGGCGGCGCTCCGAGACGGGCCTTTGGGAATGGCCGCTCCATCTTGCGGAGAAGAGCTGGTGCTCCCTGCGCCCGTTCCGTGAGGCGTTCCAGGCGGCCGCCGATCTGTTCGATGTGGAGCGCGACGAGGCTTTGGCGCAGTCCTTCGTCACCGGCTTCGGTCTCCGGATGGGGCAGGGCGGTCAGCCCGGCAGCGAAGGCTTCACCAAGCTGGCGGAACTGGTGCGTCCGAAATCCATAGCCCGGCGGCGGCCCGCCGCGTCGGATAACCGTCCGTCCCCGCATCGCAATGGTGCCGGCCGGAAGGACGAGGTCGAGATGGTGCGCGCGGCCCTGTCCTGACGTGACCTCGGCCGGTGATACTCTAGTTGTCTGAAGACGCGTCGTACGGCGCCGGGCAGGAGAGCATCCCATGGACGATCACGGGACGGACAAGGACCAGCGGAGCAAGGGACTGGGCGGCCTCGACGGGCTCGTGGTCCCGCCCTTCTCGCGGCGGGGCTTCGTCATGACGAGCCTCATCGCCGGGTTCACCCTGGCCGAGGCGAATGCGCAGGCGCAGGTGGTCACGACGGATTCGGCCGGTCTCGTTGCCGGTGAGGTGAAGATTCCGGCGGCCGACGGGCCGATGCCGGGTTATCGGGCGATGCCCGAAGGGGCGGGTCCGTTTCCCCTGATTCTCGTCATCGAAGAGATTTTCGGGGTTCACGAATACATCAAGGATGTTTGCCGTCGGCTGGCCAAGGTCGGCTATTGCGCGGTCGCGCCCGAACTTTACGCGCGGCAAGGCGATCTCTCGAAGATGACGGACGTGAAGGCGATCGTCCGTGATGTCATCCTGAAGACCCCGGACGCCCAGTGGATCGCGGATCTCGACGCCGCTTCATCCTGGGCCATCGCCGATTCGAAAGCCGATGCCGGGCGGATCGGCACGATGGGTTGGTGTCGCGGAGGACGCGGAGCATGGCTCTACGCGGCGCACAGACGCGACCTGAAGGCAGCGGTGGCGTGGTACGGCCCGCTCGGCGGTGACCGCACGGAGCTTCAGCCCAAAACGGCGGGGGACGTGGCGACCGATCTCCATGCACCACTCCTCGCGATCTACGGCGGCGCCGATACGGGCATTCCAGTGGCCAGCGTCGAAGACGCCCGCGACCGGGCGAACGCCGCGGGGCGCAGCGTCGAGCTCGTCGTGTTCCCGGAGGCGCCGCACGGGTTTCACGCCGATTACCGGCCGAGCTATCGCAAGGACAGCGCCGAGCAGGGTTGGGCTCGCGCTCTGGCGTTTCTCAAAAGCCACGGGGTCGGGTAAATCGTACCGCAGTGCACCGGCGCGAAGAATGGCTCGACGGGGGGATCAGCCACCTCCCGTGAGAGCGTTCCCTCTGCAAGAATTGAGAAACCGGCACCTTGATCATGATTTTGCGGCGCGAACCCGTCGAAATTCATGATCCGAGCGCTGGATCGACACATTGACGGGCAGGACTACATAGCGTTGCTGGGATGGCGGCCGATGCGGCCGTCAGCCCTGAAGAGCGTTCCGGACCCATGAGTGCTGTGAATCCATCGGGCGCGAAACCGGTGATCCTCGTCGTCGAGGACGAGCCCGACGAGCGATTTCTCGCGGCCGCTTTACTGGAAGAGACCGGCTTCAGCGTCATCGAGGCGGAAACCGCCGAGCGAGCCTTGGCAATCCTGAACGAGAAGGACGGTGCGGTGAGCGTCGTCTTCTCCGATGTGCGCACCCCCGGTCCCATCGGCGGTTTCGAACTCGCCCGGATCATCGGCGTCACCTGGCCCCGCGTGCGGGTTCTGCTGACCTCCGGCGATGCCGGCGATCAGCCGAGTGACCTGCGGGTTTCCGCGACCTTCATCCCGAAGCCGTGGCGGGCATCGGATATCCTGGCCTGGGTCGAAGAGGCTTCAGGCCGCACGCCCGAGCAAGGGCCGGGCATCGACAGGATCGGCGGCAACACCCCCTGATGGTCGTTCGGCCGGCAGCCACAATTATCCCAGTTTAAAAGGAAACTTCTTCGGCGCCAGCCGTTGGTCCATGGGTTCATGATTGATGGAACCAGACTGCACGAGCTTCAAATGAGCACCACCGCCACGATGACCATGGCCAATATCAGTCGATCAGGACAATCGTATACCGTCTACTCGGAGTCGAGGATGATGCAGAATGTCGGCGACAATCTGCGCACGATGTACAGCGAGATCATCGACCATTCCGTGCCCGAGGAATTGCTTCGTCTGGCGAAGCTCATCGACGACAGATGCAATCCGGGAGCGGAGACGCCATAGCTCGATGTCTCTCTTGCCGCGATCCTGATCCTACCATTGGTGCGGCCCGAATGACGCAATCCGTCAGGACTTGGCGGGAGACCGGGATCGTCTCGCCTTCATCGCTGAAAACCTGATATTCCGGGCGCGCCCCTCCGGATCGATCTGACGAGCCCGTCATGCGTTTGAAAGCCTGCCTCGTTCTCGGCGCCTCGCTTGTCGTCGCGTCGTTGTGCGAACCGGTCCTCGGCGCGACACCGCCCAATCAGCCCGCCCAAGGCCCGGGCGGGATTGGAGATCGCTCCGTATCCATCGTGAAACGGGCGCTCGGGCGCCCCAGTGCGGCGACCTTCGTCTTCCACGCGGCCGGTGCGGCACCGGCGGAAGGGCGACCCGTCGTCGTTTTCCTGCACGCCTGGGGTTCGCCCAACCCGTTGCCTTACGGAGCATGGATCGATCACCTCGCCAGAGCCGGGTATCTCGTCGTGTTTCCCCGCTTCCAGGAGATCAACCGGACGAGGCCGGCGGATGCCACCGGCAACGCCGAGAAACTGGTGAAGGCCGCCCTCGCGGATCTCGAGACCGATCCCGATGCCAAGCCCGACCTGAAGCGCGTCGCCCTGATCGGCCACCTCGCGGGTGCACCGATCGCCGCCAACCTCGCTGCCGATGCCGGGGAGGCGGGCCTGCCGGTGCCCCGTCTCGTCTTCGCGATCATGCCGGGCGGGATCGCGAGCGATGCCAAATCCCGGGGGGTCGTTTTGCGCGACCTGTCGAAGATCGATCCCGAGACCCTGGTCATCACCGTGATCGGCGACCGGGATGCCCGCGCCGCCGACCTTGCCGCCAGACGCCTCCTGCGCGAAGCGAGTGCCGTCGCGCCCGAGCGTAAGCTCTTCATCCGCGCGCTCTCCGACGATCACGGTTTCCCGTCGCTCACGGCGACATTGACCTCGCCGGGCGCCGTGGACACCGCCTATGACGGGGGTGCCATCAAGCTGCCGCCGGAGCCCCCGAAGGATCCCAAGCAGCCGCCGGCCCCATTCAAATGGTCGGCCGACATGTCGCTGACCGGCGAACAGACGACGCTGCTGGCTCAACTCAACAATTCCCGCGCGGACAGTCTCGACTATCTCGCCTACTGGAAGACGTTCGATCTGGCCGCGGCCGCGGCGTTCGGCGGGGATCCGACGAGCCTCAAGGCCAATCCGCGTTTCAGCGACATGGAGCGCTGGAGCGACGGCTGGCCGGTGAAACGTCTCGCCGTGGAAACGCCCCGCCCCGCGCGGGTGGCCGCGCCGGTGGCCCCGGTGCCTGCGTCCGTCGCACCGCCCAAGCCGAAGCCCGCCCGCCGGCCCTGATCGCGGCCCCTTCGCGCACGATCGGCAGGTCGCCGGGGCTTGCCTTTGCGACGGCTTTTGCCGAAAGCGGGCCGGTTCCCCCTCATGCCGACGTACCGAGCCCGGAAGGTCCCGATGAAGCTGTTCCATTCGCACTTCTCGCCCTTCGCGCGGAAGGTCATGGCCTGCGCTCATGTCCTGGGCCTCGTCGACCGTATCGAGTTGCTGCCGAGCGCCGCGCATCCGGTGAAGCGCGACGGCACCATCCTCGCCCATCACCCCATGGCGCAGGTGCCGACCCTCCTCGATGACGAGGGCCACGCCTTGGCCGACAGCCGGGTGATCTGCGAATATCTCGATGCCCGCGCCGGCGGAGCGCTGTTCCCGCCGGCCGGCCCCTCCCGCTGGACGGCGCTCAACGAGCAATCCATCGCCGACGGCATCCTCGATGCGGCCCTGCTGATCCGCTACGAACTCACGGCCCGCGACGCTTCCGAACGCTCCGTCGCCTGGATGGACGGCCAGGAGGCCAAGATACGAAGCGCGCTGGCAGCCCTCGACGACCGGGCGCGAGGCTTTGCCGACCGGGTCGATATCGGGACGATCAGCATCGCCTGCGCCCTCGGATATCTCGACCTGCGCTTCACCGAACTCGGCTGGAAGCAGGAGTACCCGGATCTGGCGGCCTGGTTCACGAGCTTTGCCGCCCACCCCGCCATGGAGGCGACGAAGCCGCCGGCGGCCTGAACCGGACATCGTTGGTGGGGAAAGGCTGGCGCGCGCCTTGCTAGTTCGAAATCCGGTTCTCCGGAGGTCGTGCCATGCCCGATTTCGTCGCCGCCCTGATCACCGCCGCCGCCTTCTGCGCCGGGCTCATCCTGCTCAATGTCCTGACGCGCTGGGCGATCCAGGCACAGATCGCGCCGGCAGACCTCGCCGAGAACGGATTGCTCCAATACGGGCTCGCCCTTGCCCTCGCCGGATGCACATGGCGACGGGCACTGGCCACGCCGCCGGTTCCGGGCGGAAGAGTCCGGCCCCGTGTCGCCGGGTGAAACAGCGGCCGGACGACCCGTCTCGGACGTTGTTTTCTAGAACCAGGGCTGCGTGGTGAAACTGTAATTCACCTTCACACCGAACGTGTACTGGTTCTGCGACCCGAACTGGCGGCGCACCAGCGGGCTGTCGGCGGATGAACCGACGATGCGATTATAGCCGACATATCCCGTCGCGGCCCACCGCTCGTCGAACGTGTAGGTCACAGCGCCCAAGGCGCCGACCGTGACGTAGCTGTCGGGTCGGAACGGGGTCAGCGTTCCGTTGAGCGCCGCCTCGAATGGCTGAACACCGAAATAGCGCCGGGCGAAGCTGGCATCGCCGAAGTTGAAGCGCGGGCCCACCGAGACCTGCCAGCGGTCGAAGGGCTGGATCACGTCCGCGCCGAGCGAGCCGACGAAGCCGTGATGCCCGAAGATCCCATGGCGCAACTCGGCCCGGGCGCGAAGCCATTGCGTGGGGTAATACTCGACGAAGACACCCGGCTCGATGGCGAACTGGGCATCGCGCAGACCGAACAGGTCCCGCCGGTTGTCGCCGTAATAGCGGCCGGGCACGTACTCCGCCGTCAGACCGGCATTGAAGAGCGGCGAATCGTAGAGTGAGACGCTGATCCCGTCATCGGGCGACGAGAACCGGCGTGGCGTACCGGCCTTGGCGATGCTGATCGATGGGTAGCCGATGGCGGTATACTCGTTCGACCCCGGAAAACTCGGCGTCGCCTGCACCGTCGCCGTCACCGTCACGACCCAGAGGTTCTGGTCGAGGGCGAGGAACGTCGGCGGCCGCTCAATCTCCATGAGGTCGGCCGCTCCCGCCGCACCCGCCGCCATGAGCGAGCCCGCGAGAGCCAGGGCCGGCATGGCGGCAAGCCCCGTCCGTTGCGCAGGGCGCGAGGATGGGTTGGGAAACATCGTGTCCATGAGCGATGTCATAGACACAAATCCCTAACGCATCACGACAAACCCGACGTGACGACAGACCTATGTTGGCACTGTCGGAAAGACGCTTCGGCACGACAGGCGCGCCGAAGCGATCTCGAGGCTAGAAATAGGACTTCAGAGCACCGCGACGGCGCACATCGAGGGTCGCGCAGTGGAACGAGCCGCCGAACGGACCGTAGGACAGGAACGGCGCCGGGATCGGATCGAAGCCCCAATCCTTCAGGGCCTTGATCAAGGTCGGCTGGCTCGCGTCGACGACGATCTTCTTCTCGTCGATGGCGAGCACGTTGATCGAAGTCCAGGGCGAGCACATCGAGATCTTGCTCATGAAGCCCTCCACCGGATCGGGGCGGGGCGCGATCAGCACGTCCCACTTCTTGAGCACGGCTGGCAGCTTCTCGACGTCGATATAATCCGGGTTCACCAGCACCTTGCCCGGGGCCAGCGGCATGAAGGACGAGTCGATATGCATCGGCTGCGGGCAGCGGCTCTCGATCTCGTGGACGCGGAAGCCCGAGCCGAGGTGGCGGCGCAGCCACTCGATGCCCATGAGGTTCGTCACGTTGGACCGGGTGACGAAGAGGTCGCGGCCGCAGCGGACGAAATCGGCCGCGTCGAAGACCGGCTCGAACTCGTTGACCGTGAACTGCATCGGCTCGCCGGCCTTCAGGTTCGGCACGCGGTAATCGTAATTGTAGAGCTCGTCCGTCAATTGCGGCCGGGGCGCCGAGGTCCATCGTGCGCCGTTGCGAAAATATTCCTTGAACAGCGAGCGGTAGGCATCGCCCTCGAAATAGCGCGAGCGCCAGCACATCGGGCTCTCGATGATCTCGTCGCCGATCACGAGGTACGGGTCGCGCGGGCAGGCGACGCAGAAGCCGCGGGACGACCAGCGGGGTGCGTTGTACTTGCGCGAGAAATCCACCGTGTCGGGACGGCGGACTTTCACGCCCTCGCCGGCGAGGATCGTGATGAAGTTGTCGAGCTCGGCCTGGGCGAGCTTCTTCATGAACTTCGGATAGCGGAAGCCCGCGGCGAACCGGTAGAACGGCTGCGCGGCACGCGGCAGGTTGAAGATCACCGTGAGGTGGTGGGACGGAATGGTCGCGCCCTCGAGGCTGCCGACGATCACCTCCTCAAGAGGGTCCCACTCGTTCCATGCCATGACCGGAGATTTCGGGGCGGGGGTGCCGCGATAGTCGGCCGGGGCGGTGTCATAAGCATCGATCTGCGCGTCGGCGAGCACGGCGTCCCGGGCCGTGGTGAAAGCTTCGCGGTCCATCATTCGTCCCTTGGTCGCGCCTTAAAATGCGGCTGTTTCTTCGAGGCTCAGGCCCCATCGCCGCTTTGGCCCGCACTGTGTCTATCGGGTGATAGACAACGAAATCCAAAGCTGCAACTTCCGATGATGCCAACGTTTTCCGGAAGGTTTTTCGTCCGGGGGGTCGGTGAATTTCTCTAAAAAATCGTCCGCGCCGACGGTCGAAGGGGGATCATGAAGCGTCTGACGACATTGGCCCTCATCGTCGGCCTCTGCACGGTTGCAGGCCTGTTCTTGTCATCGGGACTGGATGATGTCGCCGCCGCTTTGGTGAGCGCCGGCTGGGGCGCCGCCATCGTCGTGGTTGTACGCGCCGTCGCCGTGGGCTGGGCCGGACTCGGCTGGTTCGCCGTGTTCCCGCGGGCCGACCGCCCGGGCCTGTGGAACTGCGTCTCCCTGCGCTTCGTCCGCGAGGGCATCAACACGCTCCTTCCCGTGGCCACCGTCGGCGGCGATTTCGTCGGCGCCCGGCTCCTGGCGCAGCGCGGCGTCTCCGGGGGGCTCGCCGGCGCCAGCATGTTCGTCGACCTGATGACGCAGGCGGTCACCCAGTTCCTCTTCACGGTCGGCGGCGTCGCCCTGCTCGCCTGGCTGCACGGCGACGGCCCGGTGGTGCGCACGGTCGCCGGAGGTCTCGCCATCGCGGCCCCGGCCCTCGGCGCCTTCTTCCTGATCCAGCGCCGCAGCGGTCACCGCGTCATCCAGGCCATGCTGAACCGCTTCGCCGCCGCCCGCGAATGGCGGGCACTCGGCGCGGTCGACGTACTCTATGACGGCCTGCGCAGACTTTATTCCTCGCCCAAGCGGGTCATCGGCGCCATGGGCGTGCACATGATCGGCTGGATCATCGGTGCGGCCGAGGTCTACGTGGCGCTGCACTTCATGGGCTATCCGGTGACCGTGGCCGAGGCCATCGTGATCGAGAGCCTGGCCCAGGCGGTCCGTGGCGCGGCGTTCGCGGTGCCGGGGGCGCTGGGCGCCCAGGAAGGCGGCCTCATCGCCCTCTGCGCGATCTTCGGCATCCCCGCCGAGGCCGCCCTAGCGCTCTCCCTGGTGAAGCGCCTGGCCGATCTCATGGTCGGCGTGCCCGGCCTGGTGGCCTGGCACTTCATGGAAGGCAAGAAGGACGCGCCGGACACGGAAGACCGGACCTCTCCGGCCCCGGTGTCCGTGGAGCAGGGAACGGTGAAAGCCGGGGGTGACATCGCCCGGGCGGTGAGCCTGGACGCCATGCCGGTGTCGCGTGTGCCCGCCAACCTCGTGGGAAACCACACCGTGTTGCGATCGATGGAGAGCGATATGGGGACGCTGCGGAAATGCGCGTGAGCGGCTTCGCATCGGGGCTCGCCGCCTCGACCCTCCTCGCCGTCACCCTCCTGTCGGGAACGGCTGCCCGCGCCGCCGAGGATGCGGCGGTGCAGACCGTGCGCGGTCTCTATGCCAGCTTCGAGGGCGCTCTCAAGGCGCCCGAGGCCGACGTGAAGAGCCGCGCGCTCGTCATCGGCCCGGTCCTCGACCAGAGCATGGACTTCGCCACCATGGCGCGGGTCGCCGTGGGCGCGAAGTGGAAGGGCTTCACGCCCGAGCAGCAGGGCGCGCTGACGGAAGCCTTCAAACAGTATTTCACCGCGACTTATGCCACCCGCCTGTCCCAGGCCGCCGGCGGCAAGTTCGACATCAAGCCCGAGAGCGAGGCGCGCGGGCAGAACCGCGTGGTCCAGACCGAGGTCGCCAATGCGGATGGCGACGCCTCGCAGATCGATTACCTCGTCGGCTCGGGCAACCGCATCCAGGACGTCTACCTCAACGGCAACGTCAGCGAGATCGCCGCCATGCGCGGCAGCTTCGCCGATCCGCTGAAGGCGGGCGGGGCGGAAAGCCTGCTGAAATTCCTTCGCGATCGGACGGCGGCGATGCTCGCCGCCAAACCAAAGCCTTAGACGCAGGCCAGACGCCCCTCGCCGGGCCTGGCCGGACGAACCCACCCGTGCCGTCGTCCCGACCCAGCGGCACCCTCATCCAAACCGTGACCGAGCTTCGCCCATCATGGACCTCACCTTGACGGATCTGCCTTCGGCGAGCCTGAGCTGGCTCTCACTCGTGTTCCAGCTCATGGCCCTGGCCGGCTGCGTCTACGGGTTGACGGCTGCCTTCCTGGCCGGCCGCTACGCACGCCGCCCCCTCCCGGTCCTGACGGCGAACGCCGCGCGTCCCTCGGTGACCATCCTGAAGCCGCTCTGCGGCATGGAGCCCAATCTCTACGAGAATCTCGAGACTTTCTGCCGCCAGGATTACACCGGCCCGATGCAGGTGGTGTTCGGCGTGCAGAACGCCACGGACCCGGCGATCGCCGTGGTGCGCCGCCTCGCGGAAACCTATCCCGACCTGAAGCTCGATCTCGTCATCGATGCGCGCCAGCACGGCTCGAACCGCAAGGTCTCCAACCTCATCAACATGTCGGCCCAGATCGCCCATGACGTGATCGTGCTGGCCGACAGCGACATGGTGGCGAGGCCCGACTACCTCGAACGGATCGTCGCCGAGCTCGGGCAGCCGGGCGTGAACGGCGTCACCTGCCTCTATCACGGCGTACCGGCCCATCGCGGAATCTGGGCGCATCTCTCGGCGCTGGCCATCGACGTACAGTTCCTGCCCAACGTCGTGATGGGCACCTCGCTCGGCCTCGCCAAGCCCTGCTTCGGCTCGACCATCGCCTTCACCACCACGGCCTTGGCCGAGATGGGCGGCTTCGAGGCCTTCCGCGACGATCTCGCCGACGACTACGCCGTGGGCGAGGCCCTCCGCGCCAGGGGCGGCCTCGTGGCGATCCCGACCTTCACCATCGGGCATACCTGCGTCGACACCGATCTCGCCGGCCTGTGGAAGCACGAGCTGCGCTGGAACCGGACCATCCGCAACGTCGATCCGGCCGGCTATGCCGGCTCCATCGTCACCCACGCCTTCCCGCTGGCCCTCATCGGTGCCCTGATCCCCGGCGCCGATACGAGCGGCCTCGTGGTGGCGGCCCTGGCGCTCGCCTGCCGCATCATCCTCTGCGTCCGCCTGGAGCGCGCCTTCGGCCTCGCTCCGCACCCCTACTGGCTGTTGCCGATTCGCGACATCCTCTCCTTCATGAACTTCTCCTGGAGCTTCGTCTCGGGGGCGGTGACATGGAAAGGTCACGATTATCGGGTGGTTGCAGATGGCACACTGATCCCCGAGCGAAGCCTCGGCCACGATGCTGGTGCATCCTCGCTCTGATCTTCGCTTTTAGCGTCCCGTCCGCCCTTTTTCCTTTCTCGCTGAGGCCTTGAACCCCATGCGCACGCTTTTCCTCCAGGCTCCCACCTTCGACGGTTTCGACGGCGGCGCGGGCTCCCGCTACCAGGCCAAGCGCGAGATCAAGTCGTTCTGGTACCCGACCTGGCTCGCCCAGCCGGCGGCCCTGGTGCCGAACTCGAAGCTGATCGACGCGCCTCCGCACAACATTAAGCTTCCCGAGATCGTGGCTCAGGCCAATGATTTCGACCTCGTGGTGCTCCACACATCGGTGCCGTCGTTCAAGTCCGACGTGAAGACCGTCGAGGCGCTCAAGGCCGCCAACCCGAAGCTCATCGCCGGGCTCATCGGCGCCAAGGTCGCGGTCGACGCGGCCGGCGCCATGGCCCAGGCCCCGTGCATCGATTTCTGCGCCCGCAACGAGTTCGACTTCACCGTCAAGGAAGTCGCCGACGGCACTCCGATGTCCGAGATCAAGGGCCTGTCCTACCGGGACGCCAACGGTGTCGTGATCCACAACGTGGACCGCGAGATCATGACCGACATGGACCAGCTTCCGTTCGTGACGAGCGTCTACAAGCGCGATCTCCAGATGGAGAAGTACTTCATCGGGTACCTCAAGCACCCCTACATCTCGTTCTATTCCGGCCGCGGCTGCAAGAGCCGCTGCACCTTCTGCCTCTGGCCCCAGACGGTGGGCGGCCACACCTACCGCACCCGCTCGGTCGCGCACGTGATCGAAGAGATCAAGTACTGCCTGAAGGAGTTCCCGCAGACGAAGGAGTTCTTCTTCGACGACGACACCTTCACCGACAACCTGCCGCGCGCCGAGGAAATCGCCCGCGAACTCGGCAAGCTCGGCGTCACCTGGTCGTGCAACGCCAAGGCGAACGTTCCGCGCGACACCCTGAAGGTGCTCAAGGAGAACGGCCTGCGCCTGCTTCTGGTCGGTTACGAATCCGGCAACCAGCAGATCCTCAACAACATCAAGAAGGGCATGCGCGTCGAGGTGGCCGAGCGGTTCACCAAGGATTGCCACGACCTCGGCATCGCCATCCACGGCACCTTCATCGTCGGCCTGCCCGGCGAGACCCGTGAGACGATCCAGGAGACGATCGCCTTCGCCAAGCGCATCAACCCGCACACGATCCAGGCATCGCTGGCGGCCCCCTATCCGGGCACCTTCCTCTACAAGCAGGCCGTGGAGAACGGCTGGCTCGACATCGCGAACGCAGAGCTCGTCGACGAGAACGGCGTGCAGATCGCGCCGCTGCATTACCCGCACCTGTCGCATTCCGAGATCTTCGCGGCGGTGGAGGAGTTCTACCGGAAGTTCTATTTCCGCGCTCCGAAGATCGCCTCCATCGTCTCCGAAATGGTCCGTTCGCCCGACATGATGAAGCGCCGCCTGCGCGAAGGCGTGGAGTTCTACCGCTTCCTCAAGGAGCGCCAGGGCACCGCCAAGGCCGCCTGAGCCTCGGCTCTCGCATCGACGCATGACGGCCGGGCTCGCTGCCCGGCCGTTTTCGTTTCCGGCAGGGACCCAGTCGTTCGCAGAGCCGCGGGCGAGAGGCGAAAAAGCCGGTTCCCCCTTTCCGCATCATGCTCTAGACGCTTTCCCCGACGGAACCGGTCGCGCGACGCCTTCCGGCGCGGTCAGCGATGAGAGGATTCGTCGTTCCGCTGTTTCGGCAGCCTCGAAAGCTCTCCGGCGCCGGCCCTCGGGCAGCCGGGATCGGGCCCTGCAGGCCACGCGCCTCCGCCCCGTCCCCGCGGCGCCGGAGGGTGACCGGCCAAGGGGAAGGGTGCGATGTCCGAGCTGTCCGTCCTTTTCGTCGTCGGCGCGTTCGCCTTCGTGGGCGGCCTCGCGATCACGCGGACGCACCGCGCGTTCCGCGGCCCCCTGTCCCGCATCGTGCACGAATGGGAGCACGGGCTGCTCTATCGCGACGGACGCTTTGCCGGAGATCTGCCGCCCGGGCGCTACCGGACCCTCGGGTGGGGCGACCGTCTCGTGGTGACCTTGCCGAACGTCCCAACGTTCGAAGGCCTGCACGGCGTCGAGGTCACCAGCGGGGACCGGCTTTCCTTCCGCCTGTCGGCCACGCTGGTCTTCGAGGTGATGGAACCGCGCGTCGCCTATGAAAACCGCTACCGGGACAGCCTGCAGCGCGCAGGAACCGATGCCCTGATCCGGCTCGCGGCGGCCCGTACGCTCGAAACCCTGCTGTCCGAGCGCCCCACCCTCGACGCCGCACTTCTCGCCTTCCTCGACAGGCCCGTCGCTGGTTGCCGGATCACCGGTGCGACCGTCAGCGCCGTGACCCTGCCACCCGAGGTTCGCCGACTTTATGCCGAGGTCGAACGGGCGCGGCTCGAGGGCCAGGCCTCCCTGGAGCGGGCGCGCGCCGAGCAGGCCGCCCTTCGCTCCCTGGCCAATTCGGCCCGGATGCTGAAGGGCAATCCGGAACTCATGAACCTGCGCCTGCTCCAGGCGCTCTCGACGTCGGGCGGCAAGGGCGGAGCGACCCTGGTGCTCGGCCGCGAGGCCTTCGCCGCATCGGCGCCCGGTGGCGGAGCAGCTTACTCTGACGAGGACTGAGCGTGGCCCATAAGAAACGCCTGATCGTCACCGCCGACGATTTCGGCCTGAGCCTGGCGGTCAACGAGGCGGTGGAGCAGGCCCATCGCGAGGGCATCCTCACGGCCGCCAGCCTGATGGTGGGCGCGCCCGCCGCCGCGGATGCGGTCGCTCGCGCACGGCGCCTGCC